>CALAPX010000382.1 GCA_937888355.1 uncultured Spartobacteria bacterium | reverse complement strand
GTACCTCTTGCCGCTGGCAATACGTGTAGCCGCAACAAGTTGAGAATTCGAGTAGAGGTAAGCGCGCTGGCGGTCTAAATCCACAATTACTCCCGAGCGATCCGCCTCAAGGGGGGCGGCAACGCCATCAGGTTGAAATACAGCCAAGCGGGCAGGAGATTTTTTCAGCGCCGCATCGATCAAATCCAGGTCCCTAGTGGGAATGGCCGCAGGCACAGGAGAAACTGTTCTTTTGGATACCGACTGGCAGCTGCAAAACAGCCCAAGCGGTACAGCAATGAAACATAAAAAAAGGCGGACCATAGACGGATTAAAAAATAAACATTTTTCTACGCCAAGATTGAAATCCACAAAAACATCGCCCTTCGCTTGCTTATGAGGGAGTCACACCCCGACCTGGAAACGTCAACTCGGCAATTCCAGATTTATCAAGCTCCCCAAGCCCCGATTCCACCATGCGGTCGAATTGATTCTTTGTCGCCAAGGCGAGCGGAAGAGTCACTCCACAATCACCCGCCAATGAGAGAGCGATGCCACTATCCTTAGCCGCATGTGCTGATGAAAAGAAACATTCGTGGTCGCGGGACTGCATATCGCCGCCATCCGTCTTCAAGACACGGGAATCAGCCCCAGTTTGTGAAAATACCTCGCGCAACATCGAGAGGTCCAATCCCAAAGCAGCCCCAAGCCCCAACCCCTCGGCAAGGCCGGCTGTATTGATATTCATCACCATGTTGACGAGCGCCTTCACCTGCGATGCCGTGCCAGTGACGCCAATATGACGGGTAGAAGCGCTCAGGTCTTTGAGATAAGGGGTGGCACGACTCAGTGACTCGTCGCTCCCTGCGGTCATGAGGTAAAGTGACCCCTCACGGGCTTGAGTGATACTTGATGCCATACAGGCTTCTAGACATTCCGCTCCATGGCCCGTGGCACGCGTCGCTACCTCAAGATGTGTCTTCGGCGATACCGTGGCACAATTAATGAAAAGCCGGCCCGAGGCGTTCTTAAGGAGGCTGTCACCTTCGAGCGAAAAAATGCTGAGCATGGCCTCGTCATCGGTGACCACAGTGAATATCACAGAGGCCAAAGCGGTGACCTCCGCGAGCGAAGGGGAGGCCTTGGCTCCGAGTTCCTCTGCCAATGAAGCGGCTAGCGGTGCGTGGGAGTCGTAAACTGTGGCGATGTGATAGCCGAGATCCTTCAAATGTCGCGCCATGTTCGCGCCCATGCGACCGACTCCGACAAAACCGACAGGTTCATTTTGGGTTGTTTGAGTGGTATTGTTCATAAAGCGAGAAAGGGATTTGAGGATTTTTGTTCACCGACTGTTGTCAGCGGGCCATGGCCTGGACACAAAATTGTGTTGTCGGGAAGAGTGAGAATCTCCGCACGGTTGGTGCGCAGTGCCTCATCGTAGGAAACCATGCCCCCACCCATCGATCCCGCAAATACGGCATCACCCACAATCGCGACAGGTTGGGAAAGGCCACTGATGACATAGGTAATCCCTCCCGGCGAGTGCCCGCAGGTCAAACGCGTTTCAACCGTTAGCCAACCGATTTTGAACCCTTTTCCCGCAGAGAAGGATTCCGCCCCGGAAAGCGGCTCACGATCACCAACCCAAGCATGAGCACCGGTTTTCTCCACAAGACGATCCAAGTCGAAAATGTGATCGGTGTGCGTGTGGGTCAAAAAAATCGATGTCACCGAGAGCCCGT
>CALAPX010000381.1 GCA_937888355.1 uncultured Spartobacteria bacterium | reverse complement strand
CACATGGAGCCGCCGCCAATGCCCAAAATCTCGGGGTCGCCGCTCCATGTCGCATCCTTCGCCATTTCGCGGTCGTTGCGCCCGTCATCGTTGGTAATCGACGCGGCGAGGAATTTCCAGACTTTCCGGTTGTTGTTCTTGGCAAACTCGAAAAGGTCAGGATGACACTGAAGCCCTAAAACAAGCTCTACATGCTCGTCATATTCCAAATCCTTGACCTTCTTCTGCGTCGGGTCAACGATGATATGGAAGTTCGGCTTAACACCTTTGGAGAGCAAATAAGCGCACGTCTTGTTCGACGTGAACACGTCGTATTTGTCGCTTTCGCACTTCTCGCGGATTTCATCGAGGAAGTGTTTAAGTGTCGGGCCGCCGCCGACATACACCATTATCCGTGGCGTGTATTCCCGCGTCGTGAGGTTTGGGACATCATGACGCTTTGCATTCAGTGAAACTTGGTCGAGAATCGTATCCCGAACAACCGGGCCTTCCCCGTATGGCATTTCAGTAAAGACACCATCGCCATCCGGGGAAATCCCGTTTTTTTGATACCACTCAGCCCGCTGTTTTGCGTCTATCGGGGCTGCAAGCTGCACATTTAGACCTGTCTGCATTGGTTTGGCCAGGGGCTTGCGCCCCCGGTCTTTTAGGCCAAGGCAGCATTCAGGCTATACGTCGAGCCGGGAACGATCCGATATTCGTAGATGACTGAAATTTCGCCGTCAGCCGAATACGCAGCCGCCGAAGACACGCGGAAGCTATCGGTCATCGCCGTCATCGTCTGATTGGTCGTCAGGGTGAACGATTCAGCCAGTTCGTTGATGGTCGATTGCAGCGTCAGAACCGCGCGGACGGAGTTGTTGAACAGCAACGTCAGAATCATGGATGCCGTTACCGCCAGCGAACCGCCCATGATTGCGTAGATGCCGGTCACAACGCACGCCACTTTTGAGCGAAACGTCAGCGCAGACTTGTTGCCGGCAGACGTTGCCACTTCCGTTTTGCACTCCTGACGAATCAGGGTGTAGTTCTCGTTGTCGTAACTGAAGTCCATTGAAGCCATGTTTGAATCTCCTGCCGCTAACGCCTCATGTCAGCGGTCAAATGTCTGAATGGCGATGAAGGCCGCCATTATTCTTAACGTCCTGACCGGCTCATGATCGGACGATATTTCAATGCTGCGCGGATGAAGCCCCGCTTTGTTCTAGACTGCGGAATCGAACTTGATGATCCGCGCCTGCGTGACATCGGTGTGCGTGATGCCGTAACCGACCAGCGCATACCAGGCAATGCCCTTGCTGCGCCCGTAGTCATCGGGGATTTTGGCCCTGATTTCTTCCGGCGTATGCACGGCCTCGCAAACGGTATCGTTGCCGAAGAAAAACACCCAATCACCGGCGCCTGAGGTATTCCACGCGTCGCCCGTATCGGTGAACGGGTCGAACGTGGTGGTATCGGCAGCTCCACCAGTCGGAATAACCGTCTGTTCGACAAAGCGGGTATCGTTGTAACGCCCGACTTCGCCGTTCATGACCATCGTTAGGCCGGTTTCGGTGTATTGATGGATGCTCTCCATGTCGCTTTTCAGCAAGCGCAACCCTGCCGGACGGGCAATCGCGTAGTAATCCGACGCGTTGTAATACGGGATATTGCGGCTTTTCATCCCGTCAACGATTGCACGCACGTTGATTTTTGACAGTAACGTGGTGTTCGTCGCCGTCGCAACGCTATTGGTCGTGAGCGTAAAAGCGGTGTCAGCCGAGGAAGTCGAAACCACGCGCAGCGGCGTCTTGTTGAATTGCTGGTGGGCAAGACAATCAAGGTCGCACATGGCGTCGTATTTCAGAACCTTCATGATCGGCTGCTTGACGCTGAACATGGCCATTGATTCGAGCATTTCCGAATACGGAACACTGAACCCGCGCTCGTTGACCGTCAGCGTGCCTTGCAGAACCGTGTGATTGCCCTGCGGGACGGTGTTGGTTTCCGTCAGCGCACGCGATGCGCGCGACATCATCGGGACGGTATCCCAGGTAAACGTCTGCCCGGTGCGCGTTACCTTGCCCCACGCGTCTTTTACGTCAGCGAATTGACGGAATTTGGACGTGGCACGCACGCCCATTCGAAGCTCTTTGCTCAGATTGAAGGAGGCGTAAAAGCCCCCAAGAGAATTGACACTCCAGAGTTGACCAGCCATAGCCGAGTCTCCTTATCCAGTTGGTATCCCGCGCGCTTTCCTCATTTCGTTGAGGATTTCTTCGCGTGATTCCGGTTTTGATTCTTCCGGTCGGGCGGCGCGTGCCGCTGCGGTCGGGAGATTCACGATAGAACCCTTGCGGGCTTCTTTATCAACCGGACTGGTCTGGTCGGCTGCAACTGATACAACTGCTGCGGGTTGGCTCGGCTGGTTTACTCTGCCAACAACGCTTCTTACTTCATTTCCGATCTTGCGGTAAAAATCACTCCAATCCGTTTGCTGGTTCTGCAAGGCTTGTGGCCCGCGCTCGTTCTCCAACGAGATTGCAAGACGCAGCAACATCGGATTTCCGACAACATCATGGAATTCTTTTTTGAAATTGTCAACAGCATTCTCTTTCCTGATCTGGCTAACAGCCAATTGCGTAATCGCAGCAGGATCAACATTTTGCTGATTCAGCGCCATGACCTCACGCAAGGCTGCCGCCGATTCTTCCGGCGTGCCAAAGCGGATAATATCTACCTTCGACTGGATCACCTGATCGTCTGTCAGGCTCGGCTTTTGTGGCGTGTTCTGCCTGATCCATTGCGCCATTTGATCCTGCGCCCTGCGGGTTTCGGCCAGCGCCTGCGTCGCCTTCGCAAGCCGGTTTTCGCTCGCCTTCTGCATCTGGTAGGACTTGACGCCACCGGCCTCATCTATTTCCGCCTTCGGCACGTCAAATTCCTGCCCGTCAACCTTGACCTGCACCATTTCGACCATGACCGGCGCTTGATCTTGTTCTAGTGTCGATTTTTCGACATTTTCGGCATCTTTTTCGGCTGCCGGCTCGATTACGGGCGGTTCAGCCTGTTTCGGCTGTTCCACAACCTTTTCAGGCTCCTGTTCTGCGGGCGGTTCTTCCGTCCCGCTCGTTCTGGCGTGCCGAGCGTCTATTTCAGCCATTGCCTCGAAGTGCGGATTGTCGCTTATCGAAGACCGGCGGATAGAGGCGTTGTTGCCTTCCGACTGTTCGCTTTGCTGCTCGGCGGCAGGTTCCAGGTTCAATTCCGGCGACTGCCGTTGCGCCTGCAATATGCGGCCGGCTTCGGATGCGGCTTCTTGGGCGGCGCGTTCACGGTTTCTACGGCTCATAATCAAATCTCCTGTTGTTGCTTGTAAACGTGTATTGCCTGTTCGCCTTCTGCGACAAGCTGATTTAGCCACTCGGTAAACCAGCGGCCCACCTTGATTTTGTTTTGCAGCCCCCTGATAGCCTCGGTATCTACCGGGTCGGCTATTTCAAGTGCCTCGTGCGCAAGGTCTATCTCCTGTTGAGCGAGTCCGACCAGCACCCGCCCCAAGTCGCCTTCAAGGAACTTTTTCGCTTCCTCGCCCAATTCAGCCGAGGCAATCAGTTCATCGGTTGCGCTCAATGCAGTATCCTCGTCAGTGCCAACAGAATGATTTCGTCGTCTTCAATCTCGTCGTCCCGCGCTTCGGCCAAATTAACTGCCGCCTGTTCGATTGGCGTAAACGGCTTGACCGGAATCGCCATCAGCGCCTCTTGACGCTCAATCGCATCAAGGTCCGAAAACCGGATTACCTTGCTTTTGCGCTTTCTAAGCGTTGCGCGGATTTCAACAAATTTCGGTGTCATTTTCTACCGTCCTTTAGTGTTGTCGTCGCGGCGGTCATTGCACTGTCAACTCGTCTTCTGCGCCGTCATCGTATGAAACGACAACAGCACTGGTTTTCTTTCCGTCCGCCTTTTTCAGCTTGAACCCAACCGGCTTGCGTTTAGGCTTCATCATGCCCGCCATGCCCTCGCCCAAAATAGCCGCGTGTTCGCGCATCGTTCCTGTAGCGGTTTCCAACCCGCCCTTGATCGTCGCAATCTCGCCGGCTATGTCCTTCATGTTCTGCATGACCTGACCGGCAACTTCACCGATCTTCGATTCGTTATCGTGGGCGTCATTAGCGGTCGCGTTTTCAATCCGCATCTTTTCGATTTCCAGTGCGGTTTTCTCAAGTTCTCCCTGAGTCTTGACATCAAGGCTCTGCAACTTCTTGCGCTCAAGTTCAAGTTTCAGGCTCGCTTCCTCAATCGTCGCCTGCATTTCGGCAACGCGCATTGAAAGCTCTTGGCTCTTGCCCTCGGCATCAATCTGAATCTTGAGTTTTTCCAATTCCAGCTTTTGCTGTTCAATCACAAGTTCAGACTGGCGTATCTGCAAATCACCGCCGATACGCGCCTGATCAACCTGCAATTGAGCGCCCTTGATTTGCTGGTCGCTTTGCAGCCGCATCTGCGTTTCGCTCAACTTCGCTTGCAGTTCCATCTGTTTACCTTGCACCTGACCCTGCAATTGCTGGATCGTCTGCATGGCCTTCATCATCGCCGGGTCTTGCTTGTCGCTGAAGAATCGCGCGCCATCCCGATAGCCGGCGTTGCAATAAATCTCTTTCGTCATTTCGGACACGTTCGCACCCGGCGCCGGATTCATCCGCAATTGAATGGCGGCATTGGTTGCGGCCAAGAATTTTTGCAGCCGCTGCGTAGGGTCGCCCATCGCCATGTTGACACTGACCGTTACCTCGTTCATCAGCATCATGTCGGTAATGTTCGAGATTCCGAAGCGTGGGAACAGTTGCGCTTTATTGGCGCACACCCCTAAAACAATCTCGTCTGTCTCGTAATACTGTTCGAGCAAAGCCAGCTGACGTAACACCTTCTCCCACCACGTCACGTTGATG
>CALAPX010000380.1 GCA_937888355.1 uncultured Spartobacteria bacterium | reverse complement strand
GCGGGATCACCGGTATCGCGCTCAACCTTGAGGAAACTGAGGTCGGAGTGATCGTTCTTGGCGACTATACTCGCATCAGTGAAGGAGATGAGGTCAAGACCACCGGCAAACTTCTTTCTGTTCCCGTTGGCAAAGGACTCCTTGGTCGCGTGGTCAACGCCCTGGGCCAACCAATTGACGGCAAGGGACCGATTCCTCATGACAAGACCTACCCGGTAGAAAAAATCGCTCCAGGCATCATCAAGCGCCGTCCAGTCAGCCAACCCGTCCAAACTGGCATCATGAGCGTTGACGCCATGATTCCCATCGGCCGCGGACAGCGCGAACTCATCATTGGGGACCGCGCCACTGGCAAGACCACGATTGCCATTGATGCAGTGATCAACCAGGCTCGCATCAATCGCGCCGGAGAAGAAAGCGGCGATCCGAATTTTCGTCCACTTTACTCAATCTATGTGGGCGTGGGTCAAAAGAATGCAAATATCGCTCGCGTCATCTCCGCCCTCGAAGACAACGATGCCTTGAAATACACGATCATCGTTAGCGCGGCCGCTTCAGATCCTGCCGCAGATCAATACCTCGCCCCATTTTCGGGTGCGGCCTTTGGCGAGTGGTTCATGGACAACGGCATGGATGCATTGATCGTTTTTGACGACCTTTCGAAACACGCGAATGCCTACCGCCAGATATCCCTTCTGCTCAAGCGTCCCTCTGGCCGCGAAGCCTACCCTGGCGATGTATTTTACCTCCACAGCCGCTTACTTGAACGCTCGGCACGTCTCGCTGAAGATTGTGGCAATGGTTCACTCACCGCGCTCCCAATCATTGAGACTCAAGCCGGGGACGTTTCGGCCTACATCCCGACAAACGTCATTTCGATTACTGACGGCCAGATTTACCTCGAGACCGATCTCTTTTATCAAGGGATTCGCCCGGCCATCTCGGTAGGCCTATCCGTCTCTCGCGTGGGATCAGCTGCTCAGATCAAAGCGATGAAGCAGGTCGCAGGAAAGATCAAGGGCGACCTTGCTCAATACCGTGAACTTGCAGCTTTCGCCCAGTTCGGATCGGATCTTGACGCAAAAACCAAGGCGACTCTTGACCGGGGGGCCCGCATTGTTGAGCTTTTTAAACAATCCCAATACAGTCCGCTTGCTGTGCAAACACAGTCGGCCATTCTATGGGCAATGCAAAAGGGGTTTTTCGACCCGATTGCCGTGAACAAGGTCAAAGAGGCTCAATCAAAACTCATCGACTTCTTGGAAACTCGCAAAGCTGCCGTGATCGATCAAATCTATAAAAAAGGAAAAATTGACGAGGAGATAGAAAAAGATCTCGGCGCGGCACTTGAGGAGTTCAAGTCTTTCAACCAGTTCTAAACAGCCACCATGGCCAACCTTAGAGATATTCGCCGACGCATCAAGTCGGTCAAAAACACAGCTCAGATCACCAAAGCCATGCAAATGGTCGCGGCCTCGAAAATGCGCCGTGCCCAGCAAGCCGCCATCAATGGGCGCCCCTATGCCCAATTGATTAACCGAGTCATCAGCTCGGTATGCAATTCTATCGATCCTACCCTTCATCCGTTGCTGGAGCAACGCGATGGAAACAAGGAATTGGTCATCCTGCTCACTACAGATAAGGGGCTTTGCGGCGCGCTTAACACGAACGTCCTTCGTGAGGCATCTGCACTTCCTGTTGCCTCCACCCAATTCGTCAGCATTGGGCGTAAAGGAACGCAATTTCTTTCACGCACTCGCCGTAAAATAGCGGCTGATTTTCCATTGGCCGAGCAACCGGCCTTCGCTCAATCGAAACAAATCTCAAGATTTTGCATCGAAAAATTCCTTTCGGGTGAATGTGACAAACTCTCGATCCTTTACCCCCGCTTCGTCAATACGCTCACCCAAGCTCCCACTCGTCTTGCGATCCTTCCGATCACTGGATTCACAGATTTTTCCCAATTGCATGTGAACGCTTTGAGCAAAATTGAGGACATTGGCATTACGGCGGATTTCAAACCCCTCACGCCCATTGATGGCATCATGGAGTTCGAGCCCTCGCCCAAAGCAGTCTTGGATGCAATTATTCCTGCCTACATTCACTATTTTATCCACCAAACTCAACTCGCCTCGCGTGCTTCGGAACAAAGCGCACGAATGGTCGCGATGAAGAGCGCGACAGATAATGCAAAGTCACTCGTGAAGGATCTTACTTTAGAATACAACAAAGCACGCCAAGCGAGTATCACGAACGAAATTCTTGAGATTGCCACGGCCCAACTTGCTCTCGGTTAGCGTGTGATTCGCATTTCCACCCTTGCCTCGGGCAGTTCGGGAAATGCGATCCTTGTTCGTGCGGGCTCAACGGCCCTTCTTATTGATGCTGGACTGAGCGCAAAGGCTCTCGGCGCGCTTCTCAAAACTCTAGACACCCCGCCACAATCACTCGATGGGATTCTTCTTACCCATGAGCATGGCGACCATTCCCGCGGGCTAAAGGTGCTCTGTACGAAGTATGAAATCCCTGTTTTTACTACAGCGCTTACCTCACGAGAGCTTCACAGGACCCTCCCCTCAGTGGATTGGCGGCTATTTTCAAGCGGCTCGTCTTTCGACCTGGGCAACTTTCGTATTTCATCCTTCTCAGTTCCCCACGACGCTGCCGACCCGGTAGGATTTGTGCTTTCTCACGGCACATCCTCCTTTGCTGTTGCAACCGATCTAGGCCACCCAACCAAGCAGGTGCTGAACTCCCTTCGAGGAGTCAACGGGCTCTTAGTGGAATGCAATCACGACGAGGCCCTTCTCCAAAATGATATTAAGCGGCCTTGGTCTGTTAAACAACGTATCCTGTCGCGCCATGGCCACCTCTCAAACCAGTCTGCAGCTTCGTTGGTGGCTGACATCGCTTCACCTGCGCTATCTCATGTACTCCTTGCTCACCTTAGTGAGGATTGTAACTCCCCATCCCTCGCAACATCTGCCATCAGGGAAACGCTAACCCATGCTGGACTTCATGACACACACGTCATGTGTCCAGGATCGCCGGAGCACCCTCTCCCCTGCACGATTACCCTCTAGCTATTGCTTGCCCCCGACAAGTGGGCCCAGCTCCAGCCCAATAAATATTGCCCCCATCACCAAGGCACTGATCAGGAGAAAAAGCAGCGCTGCGGCCAACACCACCCGCCACAATTCAGTGCGGTGAACCTCACGCAACGCGAGCACCGAATACACCATACTCAGGGCGGGATAAAGGTATCCCCCACAGAGAGGCACAAACTGCAAGACCGACGTTGCTCCTTGGGCAAACGCAATGGCTCTGAAGGTGGCCACAAATGGCTTTTGCGCAGCGCCGGTCAGTAAAAGAGCCGTATGAAAGAACCCAGCGCTGAGATAGATTCCGAAAATCAGAAGAAAAGGCAGAAAAAAGACAATGCCGGTGAAAACCAGCACGATCATCGGCATGGAAAGATCTTTGGCGGCCTCGCCGAAAACCATTTCGGGATTAATCAACGCTGCCAGCAGTTGATACGAAAGGGCCACCCCTCCGCTAGCCCACCCGGTAAGAATGTAAAAGAGCAGTGGTTTGATGACACCCCCCTCGGATGGCATATTTTGAAATGTTGACGCTGGTGCTGAAAGAACCTGCCGCACGGTTTCAACCACCGTTCGGGCTGGAAAATTTCCTTCTCCCCTCTCCCAAGCGGGCTCGATGACCACAGGGTCTTGATGGCCGTTCAAATCATCAGCTGAGAAGATGTCATTTTGAGACTCCTCCGAGGGCGCAGGTAAATCTGTAAATGTCGACAATGGTTCCCAAGATGCCATCGGTTCACGCCATCCCAGATCGGTTGAAAAAAACCTGCCGCTCTTAAGACCATCCGCCACGTCCTGATCATTGAATTTGCCGATCGAGTTCCGGTCACGATTGATGTGGATCATACCCATGTGTATTGCCCTACCCCTTAGCAATCATCCAAGCAAGCCCAGCCTGTGAAACAGCACGGATTCTCATTCAGGGCAAAGCGCACAGCGGCACGGCATCACGCCGCGTTTCCTGAAAGTAATCTCGAACGCCGTCTCGACTCTCTGGCTTCCGTCATCCCAAGGCATCTCCCGCCATCCCTCTTTTGTAAGTTGACGCATCTCTTCGAAGTAGGGCTTGTCATCGGTCATCAACTTCAGCACGCCGTTTGGGGCCAGCACCCGCCTGACTTCAGCAAGAAATGCCACCTGAAAAACCCGTCTCCCTGCGTGTTTTCGCTTAGGCCATGGGTCGGGGAAAGACAGATGAAATACCGCAACGCATCCAGTCGGCAGAACCTCCAATGCATCCACTCCTAATCCTGCAACCGCCACGGCATTAGCGAGCCCCGCTCGAGTGATCCGAGAGTTGCATTTCGCAACACGGTCAACTTGCTTTTCAATCCCAAGAAACCGACGCCAGGGATGCAATGCCGCCATTCCAGCAAGGAAAGCCCCTCGGTGGCATCCAAAATCTATTTCCAGTGGTGCATTAGATGCTCCCAGCCAGTCCAAAAAGTGGGGATCGATCAACTTTTCAGAACCACTCACAGGGCTATACCTTCATTAACGTTTATTGCAACGACCTCAGCGAAGACATAGCCGATAAAAATATCTATCTCCGCCCGCAGAGGCATGCGCGAAGGATCGCTGGAAAGCCATATTTTTCCACTGCGGAATTTTCCATGCGGTTCTAGAGTATTTCCTTTTTTGGTATTCACATGCTGGATTTTCAAATCAAGTTTAATGGCGTCTCGCGGTGCTCCCATGACATCGATCCGATCTGGGCCAATAGCAATTATCTCGACCAAATACGGTGAGCCGCCCGGAAAAACGAGCAGGCGAACCATTTCGCCAGCAGCCAGTGACTGGCTTCTGATATACAGCATTGCAGCCCAAATGTCGCGGATCTTGATGACCTTTACCGTTTTCCACCTCGGAGGTTTTTCTCCGGGGGGATCAGTTGATCGAAGATTCATTAGCATGCCGTTTTCACCGAGCACCCGTTCGGTTACCGTCAATGCGGCATAGCGCTCTACAAGTTGTGAGGAAACCGTTTGGAGTGTCACGCGGTCGGCCTCGCCGTCAAAAGAGATATCAAGCGCATAAAAAGCCCTAGCAAAACCCAGCGTTCCACCGATGGCCTTCAAAATGACCCGGTCTGCCCTGTATGACACCTCCGCCTTTACCCGAGCAGCCTCAATCTCCGACCACCCAAAACGAAACTCCCCAACAAATGCTTTCAATTCCGGATACGGCCCTGGGCCGCTCGGAGATAAAGTGGCTTCCCATGCAGTCAGAGTTCTTATTGCCAGTAACACAAGAACGCATCCCAATATGACACGCATCATCGCAACATCCGTTGTTTGAGTAGCGATTGCAATCTTGCGCATGGGAACATGCAGAAACTAGTCTTCAGAAATGAAGTTTTTAGTCACCGGGGGCGCCGGGTTCATTGGATCACATGTCTGCAAACACCTCCTCACTGAAGGTAATGCCGTCACGGTCATCGATGATTTCAATGACTTTTACGACCCTGCATTGAAACGGGCGAACCTTGCATCGTTAGGCAGCGGGGCGAATCTTCGAGAAGGCGACATCCGTGATGCCGCATTTGTTGAGGATGTCGTTTCCAGCGGAGGATTCGATAGCATCATCCATCTCGCTGCACGAGCTGGTGTCCGCCCCTCGGTCACTGATCCCCAACTGTATATCGACACCAATATCACCGGCACCCATCATCTCCTTGCCGCGGCACATAGGGCTGGCATCGGGCGCTTTATTTTCGCTTCCAGCTCCTCAGTCTACGGACTCTCAACAGTTATTCCTTTTTCAGAAACTCTTCCTCTCCCTCAAACCCTCAGCCCCTACGCAGCCACAAAACTTGCCGGGGAACAACTCTGCGGAAATTACGCGCACCTCTATGGAATGCGCGTTGTCTGCCTCAGGTTTTTCACTGTTTATGGTCCCGGCCAACGTCCTGACCTCGCCATTCACAAATTCACCAAGTCCATTCACGAGGGCAAAAGCATCCCACACTTCGGGGATGGATCGACCCGTCGTGATTACACCTATATTGAAGATATCGTCCAAGGTGTGGCTGGGGCTCTCCACTACGAGGGACCCTTGTTCGACATTTTCAATCTTGGCGAAAACCAGACCACAACGCTTACGGAGCTGATCCGCGAAATCGAATCGGCTCTCGGAATGACAGCCACCATTGAGCGACTGCCGGAACAACAGGGCGATATGCCTCTCACTGCGGCCGACATTTCCAAAGCCCGCAGGCTTCTGGGCTACAACCCCAAAACACCAATCCGCGCTGGAATTCCCAAATTTGTGGAATGGTATCTTTCGCGCATATGACATCCGTTACAGAGATCGCTGCGGAGTTGGTTCGTATTCCGAGTATTAATCCAGATAGCGAGGATCCAGGCTTCCACTGCACAGGTGAAATGGACTGCGCGCAGCGTGTCTTTGAGTTTCTTGAGGACGCCGGCGCCGATGCGTCCTTGCGCGAGGTTGCTCCCGGGCGCCCGAATGTCGTGGCCCGATTCCCTTCCAAAACACCGAATGCTCCTCGCGTGCTCTTTGCTCCTCATCTCGACACAGTCAGTGTGTCAGGCATGACCATTCCGCCATTCGATGGCACGATTCGCGATGGCTGCCTCTGGGGGCGCGGCGCATCTGATACCAAAGGACCGATGGCTTCGATGCTTTGGTCACTCTTGGACTGCCGCGACTTTCTTACAGACCTGCCTGTGGAAATTTGGTTTGCGGGCCTTGTCGGTGAAGAAGCGGGTCAAATCGGAGCTAAAGCACTCGCGGATCAAGAACGGTTTGATTTTGTCATCGCCGGCGAACCTACCTCTCTTCAAGTCGTCCATGCCCATAAGGGTTCATGCTGGCTGCATCTTAAAACACGGGGCCATGCGGTTCACGCCTCTCGCCCAGAAACGGGTGACAATGCCATTTACAAAATGGCCACCGCCATCGACACCCTTCGTAACCGCGTTGCGCCCCGCCTCTCGGAAAAGACTGACTCCCTGTTGGGCGGATCCACCCTCAGCGTGGGGACAATTCGCGGAGGATCGAAAGTGAATATCGTGCCGGATTTCTGCGAAGCGCATGTCGACATCCGCACAATCCCAGGCATCGACCCCTCTTTCATTACAGCCATGCTTCAGGAATCCGTCCCGGACATCTCGGTCACCCTCCACCGTTCGGAACCGCTCTACACCGATCCCTCCAATCCGTTCATCAAAAAGCTCCAAGCCCTGGGGGCAGGATTGGCCGGGGCGCCGTGGTTCTGTGATGCCGCAGTATTTGCCTCTAAAGGTTGTCCAGCTGTGGCAATCGGTCCGGGATCAATCAATCAAGCTCATACCGCTGATGAATTCATTGCTATCAACGATCTTGAGGAAGGTGCCGCATTCTTCTCGCGTTTTCTCCAATCCCTTCGCCTCGCCTAATTCCCCTCCCCTTTTTCATCCCTTGTCTTGATCTCTCTGACAAGGCATGGAAAATTTGCCGCTATCAGCAAGGAATTCTATAGTTGGGAAAAAACACCCCGCCCGCGCGGCGGACCGCTCCACACCCGGAAACTCGTTTGGGTGCCATTGGCGGTATTGGTTCTGGGTATCTTTGCCTCATGGGTTGCCTTTGGCATCATGACGCGCCGCTACCACGACCGCGCCCAAGAGTTCAATCTCGAGGAGGTAAACGAAATGGAAGCCGCTTCGATTATCTATGACCGCAGGGGGCGCGAGTTCGGAAAACTCTTCATTCAAAACCGCCAACCAGTCCCTTACGAACGCCTCCCCGAAATGCTGGTTAAGGCAGTCATCGCTGCCGAAGACAACCGCTTTTACGAGCATGACGGAGTGGATTACATGGGCATCGGAAGAGCCGCCCTCACAAATTACCGCAAGGGCCGCATCTCACAGGGCGCCAGTACCGTCACCCAGCAACTCGCGCGGAATTCATTCGAGCTCCGCGAACGAACATACGAACGCAAATTGGTGGAAATGCATCTCGCTTGGAGAATCGAAAAAGAATTCACCAAAAAACAAATCATGGAGGCTTATCTGAACCGCGTCTACTTCGGCAGCGGCTTCTACGGCGCAGAGGCGGCCTCTCAAAGCTACTTTGGAAAGAATGCGATCGATATGAGCATCGGCGAGTGCGCGACACTTGCGGGTCTCCTCAAAAGCCCACAAGCCCTCTCGCCATTCAATAATCTGCGCGCCTCGCAGGAATCGCGGGACTTCGTCCTCATGCGCATGCGCGAACTTGGCTTCATTTCCCGCCGGGAATTTTTGGATGAAACCGCCTCCCAACTTGGCGTCATCGAACGCAAAAACCCATTTAAGGTAAATTACGCCGTGGAACTCATCCGCCAGCAAATCATCAAATCCCTTGGATTTGAGCGTGCCATGAACGGCGGCTACCGCATTTACACAACCCTCGACTCCGACATTCAAAAGGAAGCAGAGAGTGCAGTGCAGGCACATCTCTCTAAAATCGAAACACGCGAAGGATACGACCACCCCTCATTTGCCGAATACACACGCACCAATCGGAGCCTGCAAAAGTCCCTCGACCGAGGAAACATGTCAGTCAAAATGCCCGACCCAAAATACCTCCAAGGTGCCGCCCTGGCTGTGGAGAATATCACCGGCGGCATCTTGGCCTTGGTGGGTGGGCGTGATTTCCTCCATAGTGAATATAACCGCGCCATCCAAGGCACTCGGCCGGCGGGAACCATCTTCACTCCCTTCGTCTACGCTGCAGCCTATGAATCAGGGGTCTTTCCCGGCCAAATCGTACAGGATGCCTGCATCGACAACCGATATGTCATGGTCGGGGGTGAAACCGGCATCCTCGGTGAATGGGGCGTGGAGATCGTCGACAATGAGTATGAAGGGTTTATTCCCGCCCGGGATGCACTGATGAAAGGCAAGAATGCCGCTACCGTGCGCTTGGGGATGCAGGCGGGGCTTGATGCAGTGAAACAAACAGCCGCCCGCGCTGGCGTTTCTTCACCGCTCCGTGACTACTCCAATACCTTTCTTGGAAGTAGTGAGGTCACGCTGGACGAGCTTGTGCTGGGCTACACAGTTTTCCCCAATGTCGGCCAACGACCAGCCAACCTTTATATCATCCAATCCATCGCCGACACCGCTGGAACTCCGGTTTTCGAAGCACCGCGCAAACGCTATCGCGCCATTCCACCCACTGCTGCCTACCAACTCCATCTGGGCCTTGCCGATTTCATGGATCGCGGCAACGGCGCTGCTGCAAAGCAACAACTCGGACTGGCAAATATTCCCGTCGCCGGAAAATCTGGCACTGCCTACGGATTCACCGATACCTACTTTATCGGCTACACTGCCAGCATTACCTGTGGGGTCTGGGTGGGCTTCGATAAACCAACAAAAATATTCCATGGCGCCTTTGGAAAGGATCTCGCCATGCCAATCTGGGTTCAAATTATGAACACAGCCACCAGCATTTATCCAGCTAAGCCTGTGGAACGCCCTCCGGGCCTTGTGCCAGTTTCCATCTGCCGCTCCTCGGGATTGGCTTCCACTCCGCGATGCGGTGATAACAACACCTACACCGAACTCGCCACTAACAACCAACTACCCACAATCCCCTGCGATATTCATGGTGGAGGAATCCGCAGCTACGCCCGCGAATTCGAGGAAGTCGACTGGCCTCGGGCCGCAACCGCCATTGATCTCACGCGCATCCGCCCAATCGCTGTTACCTCCCCCTCGCTTGTTGGATTCAACGATGTCTACCGATCCATCCGTCCGGGCGAGGAAATGGCTAACGATGAAAGCATACCGGTAGCCAAAGCCATCGCTGTCGCCCCAGCAGCACCTTCCGCCGCACCCGGCGATACCTCTGGAGAAATCGAGGTTCGCCGCGCCGAACCTGTCGTCCAGTCCGCCTTACAACCTTCCGCTCCACTCGAACTCCCCGCCATCACTCTCCCGCCACCACCGGACATTGATGTCTCAAATTAATCGCCTCCCCAATTAAAGTTCAAAAAAAATAAAAAATACCACTTGCTCCAAGATGCTACTGCAAGTAAGTATAAATCTTCAAATCGCGGGGTGGAGCAGCCCGGTAGCTCGTCAGGCTCATAACCTGAAGGTCGTAGGTTCAAATCCTACCCCCGCAACCACTCTTAACATTCGTTAAGAGTGAATTTTACAAATTAATGGCATCTCTGTTTATTGTGCCTGCATTGCGAGAAAATAGCCTGAAATTGTAGGGAGAAAGCTTCCCCATTGGCATGTTTTCTCCGATTTCATGGTCTTTTAAGTCCAATACACGCTTGAGTTCGCGGCGAATAATCAACCCAATCCATTATGCAGATTATTTTTTGGGCTAAGCGCCAACTCCCTTGATCCGTGCAACCATGTCTTCATTGATAATATCCCTTTAACGCAATACACATTGCCTTGTGAAAACGGCGCTAGATATTCCATAAAATCTCTTTTAGAGCGCGTAACATTACTCAAGCTCAATGAAAAAGAACTATTTTGAAATCACGTTTTGACCCTTATTTCTTAAACGCGCCCTGTTCCATAATGGATATCCGAGCAAAGCGTTCGCGTGACTCATTCGAGTGCAAAAAACAATTTCAAATCCAGAATTTTCACGGTGCCATCATCCCCGACATAGGGCACACAGCATGAAGACTTGGAAAAACAATGGGCTGATCTGGATGGATTGCGAAATGCTGCCTTTGGCTGATCGGGGGTTTCGCTATGGAATGAGTGTGTTTGAAACCATCGCAGTGCATGATGGAAAATTGTTATTTTTGGAGCCCCACCTCCAGCGGCTAAAACATGCGGCGGCAGATTGTGGATGCGTATTACCGGAACTGCCGGACTTCAATTTATTGCCCCTTGGTACGGGACTACTCCGGATTTACCTAACTGCGGGAGCGGGCGCCCCGGAGGCCCCATTCACAGGAAACGCATATGCGTTGTTTGACGAGGCAGAAGTAGGGTGGAACCTGTCACCCCTCCGTGTCGCACTGCATGCGGCTCCCTGCATGCCTCGGCCCGGCGGATGGAAGACCGGCAACTATTGGCAGAATATCGATGCGCTCGTTGCCTCTCGATGCATCGGATGTGATGAGGCGCTTGTCTGCAATCCAGCCGGAATGCTCATGGGTGCCGCGATGGCAAACGTCTTTCTTCTTATTGATGGATCCTGGGTCACCCCAACCTTGGAAACTGGTGCCAGGAATGGCGTCGTGCGTGAATGGGTTCTAGATACCCTTGGTGCAGCCGAATCTCTCCTCGATGCCGATGAGGCATTGCGCTGTTCTTCGGCTTTTGTGACAAACAGCAGGGTTGGCATTCGCCCGATCGGGGAACTCAATGGTCGCCCGCTTGTTGACTCTACATCCATCCTTCAACAACGATATTTCGATGAAATTTTCACCTCTTGAAGATTTCTTAGTCCAAGCCGAATCCAGTGCGGCCTTGAAAAAGTTGCTCAAGGCGCGGGAAAGCACCCTTCTCACAGAGATCGCGGAACCAGCCCAACCCTTTGTGACCGCATTGCTTCTACGTGGAATTCCGGAACGGACATGGGTGGTTTGCCCAGATTTAAAAATGCAGGAGGAATTCGCCATTGAGCTTGCGGCTTGGTGTCCAAGGGTGCGCCTTTTCCCGGATTTAGAACTCCCCACAGAGGATTCGCTTCCAGATGCTGAGACCCTATCGGAACGACTGGAATTGCTGCGCAGACTATCCTGCGTCGATGGCAATGAGGTAGTTGTGATCCACTCTTCACAGTGGACCTCTAGCATTCCGGCACCCAAGAGTATTCATGGCGGCCTGTTTCAAGTTTCGCGTGGTGACCGCCTGTCGATCGAGGAACTGGAAAGCGTTCTCGAAAAATCTGGCTACGACGCCTCTCCACTTGTGACATCTCGAGGCCAATTTGCACGTCGGGGGGGGATTCTTGACCTCTTTTCGTGGCAACAGGCCAGACCAGTCCGTCTTGAGTGGTTCGACCTCGAAATTGATTCACTTCGTGAATTCGACCTCGACACTCAGGCGTCCGTGCAAGTGCTGGAAACAGTCGAGATCTACACAGGCGATATGGATAAGGCTGATGCCATCCTTTCTGACTACCGCCGAAAAGGTGATCGCATCATCACGCTGGAACCCTCTCAAGATTTCGAGGGTGTCGGCATCGCCTCTGGAGGGGACAATCTCAAAGCTTCGACCGCTTTTTACCCTCCGCCATTTGGAGACCTTGGAGCAGGTGACCTTGTTCTTAATGAGGCTAAGCGCGACCGGTTCTTCAACCAACTCCACGCATGGTCGGCGGACCGCTGGACACTTGCTTTCACCTGTGTGAACGAAGGCGAGGGTGAGCGGTTCCGCGAACTTGCTTGTGATTTCGATTTTGATACCTCGAATGTACTCTTCCTCACCTCACGCGCCTCCCGAGGCTTCGTATGCCCAAAAGCGAAAATTGCCCTTCTCGCTGAGTCTGAGGTGCTCGGACGTTCAGCCACTCAACGCGCCCAGCGTGCGGCATTGCGCCGGGAACGGGTCCGTTCAGGGAGAACCGCCATGGATTTCTCGGATTTCGAGCCAGGGGATCTCGTGGTGCATTTGGACCATGGCATCGGCCGTTTCGAAGGATTGGAAAAATCGCCCGATGGATCCGGTGATGTCCTCCTAATCGAATTCGCCAATGATGCCAGGCTGTATGTGCCGCTTGATCAAGCTTGGCAAGTGGCCCGCTACGTAGGCCTCGGCAAGAAGCACCCGGATCTCTCCGAGTTGGGCAACGCCCGATGGAGCAAAGCAAAAGAAAAGGCCACGCATGGCATCTACGAATACGCCGCTCGGATGCTCAAAGTTCAGGCCGAACGGGAAACCACACAAGGACACGCCTTCTCCGCCGACTCTCATTGGCAGCAGGAATTTGAGCGATCGTTTTTATTTACAGAAACCCCCGACCAGTTGAGGGCAATCCGCGAAACCAAGGCCGACATGGAGTCCCAACAGGCCATGGACCGGCTCATTTGCGGCGATGTCGGATTTGGTAAAACCGAGGTGGCGATCCGCGCTGCCTTTAAGGGAGTTACTGGAGGCTGTCAAGTGGCAGTGATCGCACCCACCACTGTCCTTGCGCAGCAGCACTGGCGCACCTTTCGCGAAAGGATGAGTGAGTACCCTGTGACAGTCGAACTCCTCAACCGCTTCCGAACCCCTGCAGAGCAGAAACAAATCATTAAATCGCTTCGAGAGGGCGGCATCGACATTGTTGTTGGCACACATCGGGTCATCTCTGCGGATGTCGAATTTAAAAACTTAGGACTTGTCATTGTGGACGAGGAGCAACGCTTTGGCGTGAAGCACAAGGACGCACTGAAAGAAAAATTCCGGCTCGTTGATGTCCTTACCCTCTCGGCCACTCCGATTCCACGCACGCTTTACCTTTCCCTCATGGGCGCGCGCGACATGTCGCTGATCGAAACCCCTCCAACCAACCGCCAACCAGTGGAGACAATTGTGTGCGCTTATGACGAACGTGTCATCCGCGACGCAGTAACGCGCGAGATAGCGCGAGGCGGGCAAGTGTATTTTCTCCACAACCGTGTCCAATCAATTGAGCGCGTGGCAGCGAGGATCCGCGAACTCTGCCAGGGATGCCGCGTGCTCGTCGGACACGGACAAATGGCACAAGGCGAACTCGAGGTCGTCATGCGCCACTTCGTGGCGGGTGATGCTGATGTGCTTGTTTCGACTACCATCATCGAAAGCGGGCTAGATATTCCAAATGCGAACACAATCATTATCGACCGAGCAGACCGCTTCGGCCTAGCGGATCTCTACCAACTGCGCGGGAGAGTAGGGCGTTCAGGAACGAAGGCGCACGCCTATCTTATGCTCCCCCGAGACCTCATGTCTGTCGGGGCCGCAAGAAGACGTGTCTCGGCAATCAAACAATACTCCGAACTCGGATCGGGATTTAAAATTGCCATGCGTGACCTTGAAATCCGTGGAGCAGGAAATTTGCTAGGGACTGAACAGAGTGGCCACATCATTGCGGTGGGATTTGATCTGTATTGCAAAATGCTCAAAAGAGCGATGGACGCACTAAAAGGCACCCGCACATTTGGGGCAACAACCGCCATGCGGCTAGACTTTGCGACCACAGAAGAGGGGGCGTTTATTCCCTCTGATAACACCGCTCCCTCTTTTCTTCCCTTCGCCTACATTTCTGATGCCAAACTCCGCATCGAGGCCTATCGCCGCTTGGCTGAGGCGGCTACGCGGGCCGATCTGGATAATTTAAAGGCGGAGTGGCGGGACCGCTTTGGCCTCCTCCCGCGTGCTGTCGAAAATGCCCTTGTTTGCGCAGCCATCCGCATCGAAGCCTCCACCCGCCGCATTCGCCAAGTAGAGTCTCGCGACGATAAACTCATGCTTATGCGAGGCAGCAATTATGTACTTATCGGTGGTCGGTTTCCCCGCTTGACGGCTCCAGAGCCCGATTTTAAGCTCCGCGAAGTGTTAGCCTTTCTTGAAAACATGCAACGCCGATGAGACTTTTAAACCCGCTTTTTGCAATTCTGCTGTTGTCGGCGATTTCCGTACCACCAATCTTTGCTCAACAAGCGGAGATCATTGATGGCGTCGCGGCAATCGTAAACAATGATGTCATTACGATTTCACAAGTCCGTGAACTCGTCGGAACACGTGAACGCGTCATTCGCGAGGCTTACAAGGGGCCAGATCTGGCAGAGCGCATCAAGGAAATGCGCCTCGCCGCCCTTAAAGATCTCATCGACCGGCAACTAATCATTCAGGAATTCAAAAAAATGCAGGAAAAGGGGGCGAATATTCCAGATTATGTCATTGAAGATCGCGTCCAGGGAATTATCCGACAAGAATTCGGCGGCGATCGAGCTGCATTTATTCGAACTCTTCAGGCTCAAGGGTATACAGTGACACGATTCAAAGAAATCGAAAAAGAAAAGATCATCGTGCAAGCAATGCGCCAAGCGAAATTGACAGATAATGTTGTTGTTTCGCCCGCGCAAGTCCAAGCATTCTACGACAAAAACAAGTCCGAGTTCACCATTCCTGATCAAGTGAAGCTGCGCATGATCATTCTCCGCGAGGAAAATGCCAACGATGTTGGACGGGACGCGAACAAAGCGCAGACTGCTGAAGAGATCCGCCAGAAACTTGTTGAAGGCGCAGATTTCAATCGCATGGCGCAGATGTACTCTGAAGATGAGGCCACGCGGGATCTTGGCGGGGACTGGGGATGGGTCGAGCGCAATACATTAAACGAAGACCTCACAAAGGCGGCCTTCTCTATGAAGGCCGGTGGCATCAGCCCAGTGCTTCAGTTGGGCGATTCCTACTACATTCTGAATGTTGAGGCTCGGAAGAACGCTACGGTTAAATCGATCAGCGAAACGCGTGAGGCAATCGAGCAAAATATCATGCAACAAGAGCGCATGAAGTCCCAACAACGCTGGCTAGATACGCTTCGCCAAAAGGCTTTCATTAAAATTTTGACCTGATTTGGCTGGGGGTAATTCATCTAGTAACCACCTTCTTCTAAGTAGCCTTACACCTCTTTGCGATTAAGGGGTTTCATTCCTAAAAACAGAAGCGCGGCCCTCTCTTTCAAGAGGGCCGCGCCCGTTTAATGGCTTATAGAAGCCGAGTGAGCCTACTTGTTGCAGTTGGCGCACTCGTCGCATTTCCCTTTGCAGCAGGACTTGCAGTCCTGATCCTTGCAACATGTGGGGCAGGATTTGCCGGCAGCATGCAGCGAACCAGTAACGGCAGCCAAGGCCAATGCGATTGCGGTGATGAGTGATTTCATAATTATTTCTTTCTTTTATACGAAACGAGAAGTGATCCTCCCTAAACTAGGGAGGCAACGCGAGATCAAACGGTCAATCGCGGTGGAGGCACCTCAGGTTGACTGGAAAGGCGAGGCGAATACTCATGCCCAAGAATCCATATAAGCGACTCTTGAGAAATTGATAAGAAAGGAAATGCAGAAGCTTCCGCCAAGAACAGCGGAATATGCCCAGTCGCGCAAGCAGGACAAGGGCACGATGCCTGCAAATGATTCGGCATCTCAGGACATTGCTCACAACATTCGGGGGTTAAGCCCAGCGGCGAAATCCCGTTTGTCAAAGATACCATGCCCAAACATGCGAGGGCATAAATACTGAACAAGGTAGCTAGTGTTTTATTTCGAGCGCCCAAGGTCATTGCTATAGTCTATTCTGCTCCTATCCGAATTCAAGAAGCTAAAACAAGCCGGAAGCAGAGTGCCATTATTGAAATGAACAACACTCAAGCTCCCGGCTTTAGCTGGGGGAAAATCACCTCGCATGTTGGATTCGTACGCGACGGGTTTGTCCGTTTTTGCGGATCACCACCCGGCCGCTTTCAAGAAGGTCAACCATCGCTGCGATGGTTTCACGGCTATCGCGGGCGCATGATCCCACGATTGAGACTAATTCGCCGAGTGAATATTTAGTGCGGTTGATTTTTTTATAGATGTTTTTCATATGGGCTCCTTTTGCATGTTGGACAGCATCAAAAATGCCAATGTTCAAAAAAACTGCAAATGGGGTGGAACCCTTTAAAACAGGCAAGAATTTATAGAAGAAGCCATGCCGCATAAAAATAGGCTGCAAAAATTCCCGCAAGCCCGCCAACTCCAGTAGCCCGAACGATTGATTCATTAAAGAACCTCCGCTGCCTTTGAAGACAAAAGGAGGCAAAGGAAGCCCACAAGAGAGGCACTAGAAACAGGAGAAAGCCATAGTGTGTCATCCAAACAGAAACCCGCGGGAACATTCCCTCCACATTCTCGGCATATCCGCCAGCCTTCAACAGCACTCGGATCGCTAGAATCCCTAGAGAAATGATCACGAATTGAGCGAATGCGATGGAGAGGATCATTGTGTAGAGAAAAGTGCTTGTCTCATCACCTCAAGCGGGGCGGGGCGATTAAACCAGATTTCAAAAGACAAGGCTCCTTGGTGAAGCAGCATGGAAAGACCATTGGCGGCACGCGCCCCAGCGGCTGCCGCATCCTCGACAAGGCGAGTAGCACCTCCAGCATAGACCGTGTCGTAAACGAGAAGTTTTGAGCAAATCAGGCGGGCAGGAATAACTGCTGGGTCTGTGCGCTTCATGCCAAGCGCCGTGGCATTAATCAAGAGATCAGCGTGCTCCAATTCCCTCTGCAAGAGGACATCCTCATGAGGAATCGCCAGCAAGCGGTCAAAAGCACCCCTCGGTTTTTCAGACCAGAATCGCAGAGCGAGTTCGGAGGCCAATGACTGGGCTTTTTCGAGGGAACGGTTCACCAGCACAAGGCGCTCGCAGGATTCCATGGCGCATTGCACCGCGATGGCGCGACCAACCCCTCCGCCGGCACCGAGCAACACAACGCGCAGATCCTTGAGGTCCGCGTGAAACTCCTCACGAATCGCGCGGGACAAGCCCGGCCCGTCAGTGTTGAATCCAAGGAGATTCCCTCCATCAACCACAATCGTGTTCACGCTGCCTGAAACTCGGGCGTAGTCATCCGCCTCATCAACTCCAGTGAGCGCGGCAGCCTTGTGGGGCATCGTGACATTTGCTCCAAGAAATCCTGCCGCAGGCAAGGCGCGAAGCCCTTCTGAAAAATTTCCGGCATCGACATGCAGCCGCGTATAAGATGCGGGAATGCCGCACGCTTTCAGGGCGGCATTTTGAAAAATCGGCGACCGCGAATGCTTCACTGGATCGCCAAAAACCCCCAAGCGAACAGGAGGGCTTGATCGCTGAAATGCATCAGCCCCGCCCAATAAATCCGAAATCTCGTACAACTCAGGAGCTTCCATCTTTGAACCCAACAAAGCAGGGGCTTGCATCGATGGCAAGGCGGGGCGCCTCCCTACCTTGCCGATTTTACAGCGGCCCCGATAGGCGCTACAAAATTGCGGACATGCTCACACAGTCCTTTGGATGCCCCAAACTCTCCAATACGACGCACGATCGCACTACCAACCACCACGGCATCCGACCTCAGAGCGACCTCTGCGGCCTGCTCAGGTGTGGAAATTCCAAATCCGACAGCAATAGGTAAGTCCGTGTGGGCGCGAATATTTGCGACCTGAGCGGCAATATCCTCAGAAAGGTTTGTCTGCTCTCCGGTGACTCCCTCTCTCGAGACATAATAAATAAAGCCTCTTGCGGATTTTGCGATGAGCTCCATCCGTTGGACTGGTGTGGTCGGGGCAATGAGACGAATGGGCAGAAGACCATGATTTGCCATGAGTTCATTATTCCGGGCGGCTTCGTCTGGAGGCATATCCAAAATCAAGACCCCATCCGCTCCGGCAGCGGCTGCATCAGCATGAAAGCGCTCGAATCCATAGATGTAAATTGGGTTCAGATACGTAAAGAGAACGATTGGAATTTGAGAAGTTTGGCGGATTTTTTGTATTGTTTCCAATACACCGGCAACGCTCGCACCGGCAGCGAGGGCACGCCCAGAGGCAGCTTGAATTGTGGGACCATCGGCAAGGGGGTCTGAAAATGGAATGCCCAATTCGAGAATATCAACGCCTGAACGCTCAAGTTCGAGCGCGATATCGAAAGTTTCGGCGAGTCCCGGATCTCCTGCAGTAATATAAGCAATAAACCCGCATTTCCCAGCGGCCTTGAGATTCGTGAATGTCGTATCGATGCGGTTGGGTGTACTCATGTGCAAGTTATGTTTTTTTCCGATCTGCGGGCGATCCAGACGCCTAGCAAGGCAATATCTGAGGGCGTGACTCCGCTCAATCGAGAAGCTTGGCCGAGGGTTTCGGGGCAGACCGAAGATAGTTGTTGTACGGCTTCAGTCCGAAGGCCTTTGATCGCTGCATACTCAATCCAATCGGGAATTTTTTTCCCTTCGTGGCGAGCAGTGCGGGCGATCTGTTCCTCTTGGCG
>CALAPX010000379.1 GCA_937888355.1 uncultured Spartobacteria bacterium | reverse complement strand
CCGACGGCCCTTGCCGCCGCCGCCGACTACACCGTCACCGCCAGCAACACCGGCGGATCGACCACCGCCGCCTTGAACCTGGCCGTGACCTCAGCTTATTCCGCATGGTCCACCCAGTATCAACTCACCCAAGGCCCGGAAGGAGATGATGATGGTGATGGCAACTCGAACTATTTCGAGTTCGTTGCCGATTTGATCCCGACCAACGCCGCTTCTTTTTTCAAAACCACGGTAACCCACGTCTCCGGACAGGCTAACCAAATGGCCATCGTCTACGGTCCGATCGCCGATGGTCGCACCTATGAGCTGAAAAGCAGTGACTCGTTGGCCCCGGGATCGTGGACCGCACTGAGCGGAAGCACTTCAAGCGATCTCGGCAACGAACGTAAAGTCATTGATACCGAAGCTACCGGAACGAAAAAGTATTATAGGGTCGAGATTAACTACCCGTGAAAAGGCGCTTCCTTTCCCGCTCTGAATAAAACAAGTGGCCGATGAAACGCTGAAGCTGTCCCCTTGTGCCACCGGTCCAACTCCTGTGGGGCCTTCAGCTCCTCCTCCCACAAAGGCCCGCGCCGGGTGTGGACGCAGGGCCAACCGGTTTCGGTCGATGCCCGACAGCATCGCCGTCCGGCGTGTACACAGTTTCTCGTGCCCGGTTTCGATCACGGCCTTTCGATCAGATTGAGCGCTCCGCACGGAATTTTCGACTTTTTTGCTTCGTCGTTCTCTCGGCTTTACCACCCGGCGAGTCCGATCCCACTTTGTTTGTCTCCTGGTTCTGTTCGGGGGGGGGCTACTTCGTCCCTCATCTTCTCCTCTGTATCCTCCCGTTTTGGGGGTCGCCCCAGGCCACTGCGGCGGAAATGGAGCGCGTTTCTTGGGCGTGTGGGACCAGGAAGGAGGGCATCTTTCTTAGATCCTCTATTATCACCTCTGCGCTCAATTCCGCGCACGGCATGGACTAGCATTGTTCGGCGACGGCTTTTTTTCGTCACACAGCTCATCCATTGGCTGATTACATACGTGACACGGTAACGCACCATTGTTTGCGAAAGACATGCTCCCCCTCCATGACGCTTTGGTCCCTGCTCCTTCTGGCACCCAGCCCATCCAAGCCTGCTCGACTCTCTGCAAAGCGGCAAGGACTCAAGCATTTGGTTTAAAATGAGCTTTAAGATAAAAAGTGCACTTATCACCCTCGTTGTGATTTTGGTGACTAGTCCGGTTGTTTTTGGGTCCGCTGAAGTGGAGAGGTCATTAGGGAAACCCAATATCCTCTTTGTCATTGCGGACGATTGGTCATTTGGCCACGCGGGAGCGTACGGTTGCAAGTGGGTCAGGACGCCGGCCTTTGATCGCGTGGCCCGCGAGGGCATACTTTTCAACCAAGCTTACACGCCTAACGGCAAATGCTCTCCCTCACGCGCGAGCGTGCTCACCGGCCGTAATCCGTGGCAACTCGAGGAGGCAGGCAACCACTGGCCCCTTTTTCCACCGGGGTTCAAATCTTACCAAGAGGTGCTGGGCGAGCGGGGTTACTTTGTCGGTTTGACCGGCAAGGGATGGGGGCCCGGAATTGCCCTCAATGCAGCAGGTCAGGAGCGGGAAATGACGGGCAAGCCCTTCAATGCAAAAAAATTACCCGCCAAGCCCACCAAAGGCATTTCGGCCGCCGATTACGCCGGGAATTTCGCTGATTTCCTAGATGCCGCCCCCAAGGGCCATCCTTGGTCCTTCTGGTATGGCGGCCATGAGCCGCACCGCGCCTACGAATACGGATCCGGCGTCGCCAAAGGCGGCAAGAAGACCTCCGACATCGATCGCGTGCCCGCCTGCTGGCCGGATACCGAGGAGGTGCGCAACGACATGCTCGATTACGCGTTGGAAGTGGAGAACTTCGATCTGCATCTGGGGCGTATGCTCGCCGAGCTGGAAAAGCGCGGCTTGCTCGAAAACACACTCGTGGTTGTGACCTCCGACAACGGCATGCCTTTTCCTCATTGCAAAGGTTATGCCTACAACAACTCCGACCACCTTCCGTTGGCCATCATGTGGCCCAAAGCCATCGCCAATCCGGGCAGGGTGGTGGATGACTATGTGAGCTTCATTGACCTGGCGCCCACCTTTCTCGAGGTCGCCGGGATTGAACAGAGCGCATCGGGCATGGCAGCCATCACGGGCCGGAGTCTCACCGAGATTTTCAAGTCGGAGCAATCCGTACGCGTCATTCCCCAACGCGACCATGTCCTCATTGGCAAGGAACGCAACGATGTCGGTCGGCCCAATGATGAAGGCTATCCCATCCGCGGCATTGTCAAAGGCGGGAAGCTTTATTTGCACAACTTCGAGGAAGACCGCTGGCCCGGAGGCAATCCGGAGACTGGTTACAAGGATACGGACGAAAGTCCGACCAAGACCGCAGTGCTCGCGACGGAAGGCGTGCCCGGGAACAAACACCTCTTTGCCGCCTCGTTTGGCAAGCTGCCCGCCGACCTTTTGTTTGATCTAAAAAGTGATCCGGATTGCATGACGAACCTGGCCGGGCTGGTTTCGTTCACCGATTTGAAAAAACAACTTTTTGCTGAACTCAAGCAGCAGGGTGACCCCCGAATTTTGGGTAACGGCCGCATTTTCGACCAATACGCTTATGGCAAGGCCTCCATGCGGAACTACCACGATCGGATCGTGCGCGGCGAAACCATCATCAAGGACAAGGCTGCGGATTAACCAATGTCCATTCCATCCATTCTAGAGAGCTGAAAATGATGCGCATGGTTCCAACGCTATTCGCCCTGCTGCTCATGTCTGGGGCTGCGCTGCCCAACTCGAGCGAGGCGGCCGCTGCGCCGGGTCTGCCTCCGACCCACCGTGGGCTCTATGCAATATGGTATGAGCGCATGCCAGA
>CALAPX010000378.1 GCA_937888355.1 uncultured Spartobacteria bacterium | reverse complement strand
GTCTTTCCCCTGAGGCGTAGTGAGAGCCGCGATCTCAAGGGCATTGAGACATTTTCTGGCATCTCCATCACTTGTCTTTGCCAAAAATGCTCCAGCCTCTACCTCAAGCACGACTCCCCGCCTTCCAAGCCCGCGTTCCGTGTCATTGATTGCACGGCACATTAATTTAAGTAGATCCTCATCGGAAAGCGGCTTCAACTCGAACAATTGAGAGCGAGACACCAATGCGGGATTGATACTGAAAAAGGGATTTTGTGTCGTGGCTCCAATCAACTTCAACACGCCACTCTCGACTTCGGGCAGTAGTACATCCTGCTGCGACTTGTTGAACCGGTGGATCTCATCCACAAAAAGAATCGTGCGCACATCCGTTGAGCGCCGAGATTTCGCCTGCGATATAACACGCCGGATGTCCGCAACATTGCTTTCGACCGCACTAAGCCGCTCAAAGCGATCCGCAGTGGCTCCTGCGATCACGTGGGCAAGGGTTGTTTTTCCTGTGCCCGGCGGGCCAAACAAAATCAACGAGGTGATTCTGTCGGCCTCTATCGCCCGGCGCAGCAACTTGCCTTCACCCAAAATATGCCCCTGCCCGACATATTCTTTGAGATCACGTGGCCTCATGCGTGATGCCAGTGGCGCATCCATCGGCAATTCCGCCGGAGCATTTACAGAAAAAAAATCGTCCATGGTATAATTAGCTTCGCGGGGGTCGGCTGTTGAGCAATACCTGAAATGTGCAGTCCCTGTTTGAATTTGACAACAACCCAAGCTCACATACCCTCTAAACCGAATGAACTCTCCTGAATCCGAGCCGCCAGACTTGGTTAAAAACTCGGCCCTTTATAAAGATTTTCTGGCTGAACGCGACGAAATCCTCCGCCATAAATGGATCGAGAGTGAAAAAATTGGTAAGGATATTGGTTTTGAGAAGGCCCTTTTGGACTGGATCATTAAATACCGTTCCAGATGGCGGTCGTCTCGCGTAAAGGCCCAGCAAGAGCAACCTGCATCAGGATAGATCTTTTCTTCCAGGCCCTTTAACGCGGTTCTGCGAAACTGCAAAGGCACCATGAAAAACCCACTAAACCCCGACCTCTCCCCAGCCGGCTCCTGCATCGTCATGGATGCCGTAGCGATCAACAAGGCGATCCGCCGTATCGCCCATGAGATTGTCGAGCAGCACCCCTCAGCCGCTAACGTTGTGCTTGCCGGCATTCCGACCCGGGGTACAGAAATCGCGCGTAGACTCGCAGACCATATCGAGCAAATTGAAGGTCGGCGGCCCTACCTCGGCAGCGTAGATGTTTCAATGCACCGCGATGACCTTGCCACACGTTCGCGCATCACCACTCTCCAGGAAACCAATCTTCCGATGGACTTGGACGGACGTCCCCTCGTGCTTGTGGACGATGTATTTTTCACAGGCCGCACCTGCCGTGCAGCCTTGGATGCAATCACCTCGTTTGGCCGCCCTTCCACTATCCGGCTCGCCGTGTTGATCGACCGCGGCCACAGGGAACTTCCTATTCGTGCCGATTATGTCGGGAAGAACCTTCCCACCTCTCTAAACGAAAAAATCCGCGTCAGGTTAGAGCCCCTTGATGGCATTCCTGATTCGGTCAGTATTGTCACAGCACCATGAGTACTTGGAACAAAAAAGACCTCGTGGGCCTCGACGCCCTCACCGCGGAGGAAATCACTCATCTCCTCGACACAGCCATGGCATTCAAGGGGGTCGGCGAGCGCAACCTGAAAAAAGTTCCCGCCCTCCGTGGAAAGACACTCGTGAATTTCTTCGTCGAACCCAGCACCCGCACCCGCACGTCTTTCGAGATTGCAGCCATGCGCCTAAGTGCCGATGTCGTTAATATTACAGCCACCGCCTCAAGCCTTCAGAAAGGCGAGACGCTCAAGGACACCGCTCTCAACCTGCAGGCCCTGAGGGCTGATATTATCGTCCTTCGTCACAGCTCACCTGGATCCTCCAACTTTCTGTCAGAACGCCTCAACTCGAGCATCATCAATGCCGGGGATGGCGCGCATGAACACCCCACCCAAGGACTACTGGACATTTTCACCATTAGAGAAAAATTTGGCCGCATCGAAGGGCTGAACGTTGCGATCATCGGTGACATCTTGTTCAGCAGGGTCGCCCGCTCCAATATTTTCGGACTCCTCAAACTGGGAGCCAATGTCACTCTTGTCGGCCCCTCTACCCTTGTGCCAAAACGCTTCGAGAAGCTCGGAGTGAAAGTCCGGCATCACATCGATGATATTCTTGAGTCGGCTGATGTCGTGAACCTTCTACGCATCCAACACGAACGCCAGCGCAAGGAATACTTCCCCGGGCTCGGTGAATACATTTCTCTTTTCGGCCTTACAAAACTTCGCGCTGCCCGCCTTTCCCCCAGTTGCCTCATCATGCACCCAGGCCCTATTAATCGTGGCGTGGAGATCGATAGCGATGTCGCCGACAGCAGCCAAAGCGTCATCCTCGACCAAGTCACCAACGGCATCGCTGTGCGCATGGCTGTTCTTTACTCCTGCGCCGGCGGAGCCGGCATTCCCGCATGAAAAAAATCACCCGCATCACCAATGGACGCGTCATCGACCCTGCAAACAACCGTGACGAAATAAACGACCTCTGGATCACTGACGGCGTCATCACCTCCCCGCTACCTGGAAAAGAAACGTCCACTATCGATGCCTCAGGGCTCATTGTTGCCCCTGGGCTTATCGATATCCACGTGCATCTCCGTGAGCCCGGCCAATCCCACAAGGAAACAATCTCCTCAGCCACACGGGCTGCTGCGGCAGGCGGGTTCACTTCGTTGGTTGCCATGCCGAATACAACCCCAACGGCCGACAGCGCGGCGACCATCACCTTGATCAAGGAAAAGGCCGCACGCGAGGCCTGCGTGAATATCTTCTGCACTGGCGCGCTTACCAAGGGAATCAAAGGCGAGGAACTCGCCCCCTACGGCTCCCTCATCAACGCCGGAGTGGTTGCTTTAACAGATGACGGCCATTGTATTCAGAACCATGAACTCATGCGGCGCGCCGTGGAATACGCCCGCATGTTTGACCTTCCAGTCATGGACCATTGCCAGGATTATGCTGTGGTGGGCGACGGGATTATGCACGAAGGCGAGTGGAGCCTGCGCCTTGGCATTCCAGGTTGGCCCCGCGCTGGAGAGGAACTTATTGTTGCTCGCAATATCATGCTGGCGGAACTGTGCGATTCCCCTATCCACTGCCAACACATTAGTTCCGGAGGGAGTGTTCGACTCCTGCGCGAGGCCCGTTCCCGTGGCGTGAAAATCTCGGGTGAGGTTTGCCCCCACCACATAGCGCTTACGGACGCTGAACTCGCCGCCTTTGATTCAAACTTCAAAATGAACCCGCCTCTGCGCGCCCAAGAGGACATCGAGGCAATCATCGAGGGCATTGCCGACGGGACTCTCACCATCCTCTGCAGCGACCATGCTCCACACGCAGCCTACGAGAAAGAAGTTGAAATCGATCATGCACCCTTCGGCATTACGGGCTTGGAGACCGAGTTTTCCATTTTTCATGATATCCTTGTTCATAAACGCAAAGCGATCGACCTGCCACGTCTCATCGCTCTCTACACCTCAGAGCCCGCCTCCCTGCTGAAGCTCAACCGGGGCACCCTGTCTCTCGGGGCTCCGGCGGATGTAACCCTCATCAATGCGTCGATGGATTGGACTTTTGACAAATCGGCATCCGCCTCCCTCTCGAAAAACACCCCCTTCCATGGCCACACTTGGCGTGGTCGCGCCGTTCGCACGCTCGTCGCTGGTGACACTATTTGGTGCCTCCCATAAAACCCGTGCTCATGGGTGTCGATTATTCTCATAGCTTGAATTCGATTGCAGTAACGGCATCGCGCAAAGAATACTGGCACGATGTTCACTGGACTTGTTGAGGAAAAAGGTCGTCTGATCCGCATTGCCCGGCGTGATGAAACTGGCGCCACTTTGCTGATAGATGCCCCCATAATCTCACCTACCATCGCCTTAGGTGACAGCGTTTCAGTCAATGGATGTTGCCTTACAGTCACGCGCCAAGAGGCCCGTGAATTATCCTTCGATCTCCTCCAGGAAACACTTCTGCGAACCAATCTTGGCAGTCTGACGGAGGGCTCCATAGTGAACCTCGAACGCTCACTGAAGGCTGACGGAAGAATTGGTGGTCACTTCGTGCAAGGCCACATCGATACAACAATCGCCGTGAGATCAGCTACTCATCATGGTCAGGACATTTGTCTGGATCTCGAAATGCCCCCAGAATTCGCGCCTTATATCGCTTTCAAGGGGTCGGTCACTTTGAATGGAGCAAGCCTCACCGTTGCTTCCCTCACAGAAGACACATTCCGCATCTGGATCATTCCGCATACCGCTTCCGCTACCAATCTCG
>CALAPX010000377.1 GCA_937888355.1 uncultured Spartobacteria bacterium | reverse complement strand
CCTGGCTTGTGGCGACAGCAGGACAGAGGCCTGCCGACGCACAGGGCTACACCCAAAGACCCTAAACAACCTCATCGAGAGACACTCAGACTCCCTCAAGATGCTCCGCGAGTCCTCCGCCCTCAAAGCCGCGGCAGTCGGAGAGAAGGGCCTGGAACTCCTCGGCAAGAAGTTCCAACAGCTAGACGACGACCCCGACGCACTCGCCAAGATCGACCCCGCCAAAATAGCCGTCGCCACCGGCATCATGATCGACAAGGCTGCAGGTCTAGAAGGCCGCGCAACAGTCGTCATCGAGCACAGGTCAGCCCCGTCCAAGGAGGAATACGCCGAGGCTCTACGCAAGGCCAAGGGCAGGGTTGTGGACGTGGAACCCGCACGCCAAGACTATCACCGTGACGGAAAAGAACAAATTCACGAGAATCAATAGTCACAACTCCTTAACTATCAACACCAGCAAATTCATGCTTGACCAAGGACTGCCAAATGCCCTTTTATTCAGGCATCGGGCGCACGCCATAGTCTTACTCTTCAGCGAACACTAGCATCGTCCTCGCCCTACACCTACCCAGAGCGGTCCCATCACACCGCCGATGACCACCGCCTCCAGATAGCTCAACGACAACCAGTTACTTCCAATCAAGCGGCGACTGAACACCACCGAATCGGTCGCGGTATTCCAAAGGAAAAACCGAACGCGCGAGGATAGGCCTGGACTGCGCATTTCCTGCCACGATACAGCCGCCGCCCATACCACAGGTTGCGGTCCTGATTCCATTACCAGCGCGCTATGTGTAAGTCGCTGATGGTCAACGACGATGGACTCCGCATTATGCTTATTGGTGGAAGTTATCGAATGTAAATACAGGGGGGGAGGGGGTCAACCGAACAGCAGTCGGCGATCACCGAACCAATCGACCTGGCCTTGAAAAACGCGTCAACTGGGGCGGTTGGTGCTTTGTGGTGCAAAGTGGTTCTTGACGGTGGGAGGTGATATGTGGTAAAGGTGGGGCATGGGTGGGACCATGACCGCAGAGTGGAAGGCTGGGCTGCCGCCTCGGAGTGGACTGTGGTGGATGCGAGGGTTTGACTACTGGTATGTTCGCGAGCCGATGCTTTTGGGGTTGGATTTGTCGGATGGCAGCGCGTGGGTTCACCAAGGAGGGATCGAGGACGACTGCGGGAGGATTGGGAGCTTCAAGGTGGGATTTGAGCACTGGACGGAGGAGGTTGTTGAGCCATGCTGACCTTCGCGCCGCATCCGATCTTGGAGGCTCCATCGGAGGAGTATCTGAGTCGGCTGGACCCCGAGAGTGAGGAGGACTACGCGGAGTTCTGCGATCTGCACCGGCGGTATCACGAGGCGCTGGAGTTATCGCGGGAGGATCCGTATCGGCACGGGTTTGTGCTGCCGCCGTGGGAGGGGTTGGAGCGGGACTTTGATGGGGTGGATGCGCAGTGGATTTTTGGAGGTAACAGATCCGGGAAATCGATGGTGAGCGCCTGGCTGGTGGTTAAGGCGCTGGTGAGCAATCCTGGGACGTTGATCTTTTGTTGGTCGCAGAATGACGAGCTGTCGAAGTTGAACCAACAGCCGTATATTTACGAGGCGTTGCCGGCGGAGTTTCGGAAGAAGCAGCGGGACGAGGTGGCGAAAGTGGTTTACTCTCGGGCGAACGGGTTCACGGACAAGAACTTCATTTTGCCGAATGGGTCTCGTTGTATTTTCAAGACCTACACGCAGTTTGCGAATGACCCTACGGTGATTGAGGGTGTGGAGCTGGGCTATAAGTCGTTGGACGGGTCGGATCCT
>CALAPX010000376.1 GCA_937888355.1 uncultured Spartobacteria bacterium | reverse complement strand
GAAAAAGACGGTTTCAAATCCCGCATCGAAAACGAGCAGGCATGGCGCGTCTCGATCGAAACAATTAAGTCCGGTAACTTCAACCTTGACCTCAAGAACCCACATAGTTCCGACACCGGCCCTGGGGATGTGGACCACCTATTGCCCGAATACGAAAAGCTCCTAGCCCAGATCGCCGAGACGCGCAGCCAGTTGAAGGCGCAACTCATGGAGGCCCTCACCCGATGAAAAAGAAGGTTCCCGTTAAAGCCATCGTCGCACGAAAGAAGTCTCGCAGATCATCGAAGTTGACCGGCAATTTTGAGTCACTGGTCGCTTCGGTTGTCCTGATCCGCCATCAAGCCCAGGAGTTTGCCACTAAGGCCGTCAATGTCGGTCTTACCCTGCGAAATTGGCTCATCGGGAGGCAGATCGAGGAGTATGAGCTCAATGGCTCCGACCGAGCTGCCTACGGAGACAAACTCATGGACACCCTCGCCAAACGACTGGTTCAGCAAGGCTGGAAGCGTTGCGATCGGCGTGAACTCTACCGTTTCAGACAACTCTATCTCATCTACCCGGAAATTGTGGAGACACTGTCTCCACAATTTGGCCTTAGGCCTGATTTGCAGCCTTTGCTGGACCATCTTCGCCGTTCTTCGTCGCACATTCGGGAGACACTGTCCCCCGCTCAAATGGTGGAGACAGTGTCTCCCGAATCTTTGCCAGCCGGCCCCGACCTCCTTCACCGACTTGCTTTCTCCCACCTCTCCGAACTACTCGAACTCACCGATGAGACCCAGCGCCGCTTCTACGAAATCGAGTGCATTCGCGGCAACTGGTCCGTCCGCGAACTGCGCCGCCAGATCGCTAGCCTGTATTACGAGCGCAGCGGTCTCTCAAAAAATAAAGCCAAGCTCTCCGCCCATGCCCATGCCAAAGCGGAAGCCCTCCAGCCCGCCCAGATCATTCGCGATCCCTATGTCTTCGAGTTCCTCGGGCTCCGTTCCAAGGATGCTATGGGCGAGTCGGACCTGGAAGACGCCCTGCTCGACCGCTTGCAGGAGTTCCTGCTGGAGATGGGCCACGGCTTCTGCTTCGAAGCCCGACAAAAGCGACTCCTCATCGGTGATGAACATTTCTTCGTAGACCTGGTCTTTTACCACCGCGTCCTCAAGTGCCACATCTTGGTGGAACTAAAGACTGCTGCCTTCGCCCACGAACACCTCGGCCAACTCAACACCTATGTCGCCTACTACAAGAAACACGAAATGACTCCCGGCGACCAGCCACCCATCGGCATTCTCCTGTGCACGCGGAAAAACGAAGCTCTGGTTGAGTTCGCCCTTGGCGACCTCTCCAACCAACTCTTCGTCTCGCGCTACGCAGTGGAAATGCCCGACAAGTCCGCTATGGAAACCTTCCTCAAAAAAATCGGGAAGGAAATCGGCCATGTCTGAGTTCGAGGGCATACGAGAGCTGGCCGCTTCCTTGAACGCACTGCATCGGCAAATGGCCGCCGCCTGCGCACCCAGCGTCGAAGACATCATTCGGAGCCGAACCCGGGATCAGCGGCAGATTGAACACCTGCTCGACCGCCTCTTGGACTGCGCCTGCATCCCGGAAGGCCTCGCCCTGTTTCGTTCCCTCTGCCGCTACTATTATTACCTCAATCCCGCCGCTACCGCCGACTACATCGGAGCCTACCGTAAGATGTGGGACAACGACGATACCGAGGAAGCCAACGCATGAAGCTGGAAACCTTTTTTGAAAAATTCGAGATGTTCGCTGATACGCCAAACGCGATTCCGGCAATGCGCGAACTAGTGCTGACCCTCGCCGTCCAAGGCAAACTCGTGGCCCAAGACCCCGAGGACGAACCCGCGGGGGAGCTCTGCGCTCAGCTCCAGAAACTCACGTCTGGTGCCAAGCAAAAGACGAATAGCATATCGGAAATCGAACTCCCGTTTGAAATTCCTGCCTGCTGGAAACTCACCCACCTAGACACGGTCACGAAAGTGTTTTCGGGTAACGCATTTCAAAGCGGAGATTTCCAAAAAGAGTCGGGAATTAGGGTTATTAAGATCACAAACGTTGGAGTTCGAGATTTCAAAGAAACACACGAGTTTCTCCCCGTCGGGTTTGAGCAAAGATTTTCAACATTCTTGGTCCAAGACGGGGATATTTTGATGGCGCTGACACGTCCTTACATTCTGGACGGGCTTAAAGTCGCACGGTGCCCGAAATCATACAACGGAGCCCTGCTCAATCAGCGTGTTGGAGCAATTCAGACGGCAAAGACGAATGACATCTCTGATTTTATTTATTTGTATTTGTGTTCTGAATTCGTTTTGGAATATGTGATCGAGAAATCTAAAACGCTAAATCAACCAAACCTAAATATTCCCGATTTACGCTGTTTGCCGCTCCCCCTCCCGCCCCTTGCCGAGCAGAAGCGGATCGTGGCCAAGGTGGATGAACTGATGACGTTGTGTGATCGGCTAGAGGCTCAGCAGCAGGAACGGGAAGAAAAGTACAAGGCCCTTTCACGCGCATCGCTGGCCCGCTTTTCCGATGCGCCCACCTCGTCCAACCTCCAATTCATCTTTCACCCGTCCTACACGATAGCACCCGCCGACTTACGAAAATCCATACTGACTCTCGCCGTCCAATGCAAACTCGTCCCCCAAGACCCCGAGGATGAACCGGCGGAGGAATTGCTGAAGCGCCTCGGATTAAAAAGCACGGTCGTTCCTCATGCCGACGACTCAGAAGATGACTCGCTTCCTGCAGCGTGGGCGCGAGTTCGATTCGAGGACGTCGCTCTGGTCGCAGGCGGGGTCACACTTGGCCGCAAACTCGGCGACCGAAAAACCGTGACCTTACCGTATCTCCGAGTTGCGAACGTGAAGCGCGGAGAAATCGACCTCACGTTGATCAAGGAGGTCTCAATCGCCGAAGACGAGATTGAGCGATACGCACTGCGCGAAAACGACCTTCTTATGACCGAGGGAGGCGATTGGGACAAGGTGGGGCGCGCCGCAATTTGGCGGGCTGAGATTCCGGTCTGCCTTCATCAAAACCATGTGTTTCGGGCCCGGATGCGTTCCTCCGAGCTCAGGCCGTTTTGGTTCGAGCGTTACTTCAACTCCCCCGTTGGCAGGGGCTACTTCGAGTCTGCTTCAAAGCAGACGACCAACCTTGCATCAATCAACATGCGGCAGGTTCGCAGTTGTCCGATCCCCATCCCACCCCTTGCCGAACAGCGCCGGATCGTGGCCAAGGTGGAGGAGTTAATGAAACTGGTGGACGCCTTGGAAACGCAGCTCGCCGCCTCCCGCGCCACCGCCGCGAACCTCCTTGCAGCCCTCGTTGCTGAACTCACCGGCACCCCCAACACCGGCAAAGCATCCATCCCCGCCAGTACCAACACAGGCACCGGCCGCCGCGGCCGACCACCCAAATCATAAACAGGAGCAAATCAAAGTGGGCAGG
>CALAPX010000375.1 GCA_937888355.1 uncultured Spartobacteria bacterium | reverse complement strand
TCGCCATCGCCTCAAATGGATTTACATTCTCAATACATCGACCATCAGGAAAGCACGCAGCGCCACGCACAGTGAAGCCGCCGATGCCCCCGCAGTCGTAGGTTCCAGTTGCGGCTTGTCCACCAATTGTCGAATCAATCGACGGCGGTAGATCCCAATATCCATCGTAGAAATCAACACCGAGCGTAGTAAACGGCGCTTCGAATCCGTAGCCAGGTGGCGTGTTCTCTGCGCCGCCACCCATGTGATACTTCCCGAGCATGCCAGAAATGTAGCCAGCCTCGCGCAGCAGTTTCGCAACGGTGACTTCACTCGGATGCAGTTGCGAGGCCGGCAACATCGGATCAACGATGGCAGTCACGACGCCTGTGCGAAAACTTTGGCGGCCCGTAAGCATCGCCGCGCGCGAAGGCGAACACTCTGGCGTCGCCCAGAAATTGCGAAAGCTCACGCTCTTTGTTGCGATCTCTGCAAGCACAGGCATCGATGGCGCTTCCGGCATCGCGTTCCAACCAAACGGCGGAAAGGCCATTTGATCCATGCCAATGTCGTCAAGTACGACAACAAGAATGTTTGGCGGAGTTCGTATCGCAGACTTTGATCGAGGCGCATCGGCGTGCAGCGGAGTCACGACAAGCGACGACATCACCGTACAAAACGCGATGGGCAGAGAAGACGCAATCGCGCCACGAAAAAACTTCGTCGTCGAACTATGCATAGTGAGACTCGAGAACCTATTGAAAGGACTTCGCTTTTCCAGTGTCGCAGGCGGGCGCCCGACAAATCCACTGCAAAGCGGCGGTTCAGTGCGTTGAATGTATCACCGCGGTGCTGAAATCCAAATGATGCCTGCGTGCGATCGACCTGAGATATGCACAAAACCACTGGGAAAAATGATTGGGGAAAATGGACTTTCATGCGATGCCACGACCTCTCACCCATGTACCCGAACACTTGTGTCACCTCTGTGACCGGTATGGACTGTGCTCAGCAATGCCTTGGAGTGGTGCCAAGACATGTACGGTCCAAGATCAGAATCAGCATCTCCCATTTGACTGAATTTTTGTTGTACATACAATATATGTATGTCAAGAATCGAATTCGAATGGGAACCGCGCAAAGCTGCTTCCAATCGAACCAAGCATAAAGTTTCCTTTGAAAATGCGGCGACCGCCTTTGAAGATGAGCGAGCTCTGGTGATTGACGATCCTGAGCATTCGAAGTCCGAAGATCGATTCGTTTTGCTTGGAATGAGTCGCTTTCCCAGCATCTGAGTTGTAGTGCACTGTTTTCGAGAATTGCATCAGAAGATCAGAATCATCTCGGCGAGAAAGGCCACTCGCCATGAACAATCTCAATATTCCAAGAAGGCCTAAGAAAGGATCACTATGAAAAGCGAATACAACTTTTCGAAATCAAAACCAAATCCGTACGCGCGTAAATTGAAAAAGCCCGTGACCATTCGGCTTGACGAATCCACCGTGCGGTATTTCAAGAAATTGGGGAAAGAGCTGGGCATGCCGTACCAGAGCCTGATCAATCTCTATTTGCGGGATTGCGCTTCGAGCGGGCGTTCACTTTCTTTGAAGTGGCGACCTAAGAGCGGCCGCGCGGCTTGAGGTCATTTATTTTTTTGGTTTCAACATGCTCACCGCGGGAAGTTGCGCGAGAGGCATGAGTCGACAAACCCTCCACAGCAATTGACGCGGACCAACGCCGGTCTGCTTGCAAAGCGCAATCAGTCCGGTGCAAATTTGCAGGGGCGTTGCATGATCTTGCGTATGCCGCGCGCGTCGCGAAGCGTGTTCGCCGACCCGCATCGGCATCGACGAGACATCATTCCAGAAGATGCACGAGTACGTGACCGCTCAGACTGAGGACATGCACCTTTCCAATTCCAGCTCACTTCTCGTAAGTCATCCCAAACACCGTGTCGGTCAGCCAACCGCGGAACGAGTCGTTGTCCTGGAACTGCTTGAAGAGTTGGGCATCATCTTTGAACATCGCCGTAATCACGCGCTTCAGGGCTTTGTCGTGCTCAATTCGGGCGTTCTGCGGGTCAGAGTGTTCCCGGGCATTTTTGTAGGCCTTGTCCGCCATGACTTTCGGCGGGATCACTTCCACGATCCGCTTTTCAACCGCCTGGGAATCCAAGAATAACCCGCCGAACTGGTCGTTGAACTGCTTCACGATGTTCGAGAGTTTGTCCAACTCCGGGTCCGGTTTGCGCCCGCCGCCGCCCGTCGGCGCTGGTTCGATCTCAGCATCCGCATCGGGCAGCGCGATGGCGATCATCGCCTTCTTCTCGGCGCGATAGCTGTCCATGTCGATGGCGTCGAGAATGCCTTTGGCGAGGTCTTCTTCCACCGGCGCAGGAAGTTTGCTGATGAGGAAGTTCAGGAAGATCGACAGCTTCTCCCACTCTTGCACGCCATAGGGCAGGATCGTCGCGAGAAAATCGTAAGTGCGGGTGAAGGTCTTGGCCTTGCCTTTGAAATCCACCTGCTGGTCTTCGTCGAGGTCGTTCACATAGACGGCCACGCAGGCATCGAGGATCGGGTCGAGCTTTTCGCGCGACGCGCCACTGAGAAACAAATCCACCAACGCGTTGATCTGCTCGGGCGCATAGACCTGATGCTGATCCAGTTCGCCCTTGAGAGTGTGCAGCTTGTTCGGGTCGGTCTCGCTGCTCAGAATCGTTGTGCGGTAATAGTCGGCAAACGACTTCTCAATCGTATCGGTGTCGTTCTGAAAATCGAGCACGAACACATCGCTTTTCTTTGGGTGCGCCCGGTTTAGGCGCGACAGCGTCTGTACGGCTTTAATGCCGCTGAGCGCCTTGTCCACATACATCGTGTGCAGGAGCGGCTCGTCATAGCCGGTCTGAAACTTGTCGGCGCAGATTAAAAATCGATACGGGTCTTCCTGAATCCGGTCGGCGATGTCATTACTGGCAAAACCGTTCAACTTTGCTTCGCTGACTTTCGCACCGTTGTACTCCGGCTCGCCTGAGAAAGCGACAATTGCCTGATATGGGCTTTTGAGTTCGGCGAGGTAAGCCCGAAACGCGAAGAAATACTGGATGGCTCGCGCAATGCTGCCAGTCACCACCATCGCCCGCGCTTGGCCCCCGATCTTGTGCTGGCCGATCACCTGTTCGAGAAAGTGGTCGACCATGATCTCAGCCTTGTCGCGGATGGCCTTGCTGTGGCTCTCCACATACACGCGGAGCCTCTTATGCGCCTTCTTGATGTCGTATTCAGGATCGCCCGCCACTGTCTTGGCGAGCCGGTAGTAGCTCTCCACCGGCGTGTAATGCTTGAGCACATCGAGAATGAAACCCTCCTGAATCGCCTGCTTCATCGTGTAGCCGTGGAAGGGCCTGTGCTTGACCTCGGCACCCGCGTCAAAGGGCACGCCGAAAATTTCCAGCGTCTTACTCTTGGGCGTGGCGGTGAAGGCGAAGTAGCTGGCGTTGGGCAGCAGTTTGCGCGTCTCGATGATGCGGTTGATTTTGTCTTCGCTGGTTTCATCTTCCTGCTCCGCGCCGCCTTCGGACAAGGCCATGCTCATCGCTGCCGTGGCGCGCCCGCCTTGGCTGGAGTGCGCCTCGTCGATGATGATGGCGAACTTGCCGCCGCGATGCGCCTCGCCGATACTGTCGAGCACGAAGGGAAAGGTCTGTACGGTGGAGATGATGATCTTCTTGCCGTCCTTGAGGAACTTCGCCAACTGCTCGGTCTTCGAGCTGACCGCGCCCTCTTTCACTGCGCCGATGATGCTGCCCACTTGGGCAAAGCCTTTGATGGTCTCGCGGATTTGCTGGTCGAGCAGGCGGCGATCGGTGATGACGATGATCGAGTCAAACACCTCGGCCCCGTCTTTGCAAAGGCCGATCAACTGATGCGCCAGCCAGGCGATGGAATTTGACTTGCCGCTGCCCGCCGAGTGTTGGATCAGGTAGCGCTTGCCCGCCCCGTGTGCGAGCACATCGGCGAGCGTCTGCCGCACCACTTCGAGCTGATGGTAACGGGGAAAGATCTGCACCTGCTTTTTCTTGCCCGTCTTCGGGTTCACTTCCTCCACGATCTGGGCATAGTTTTCTAAAATATCGGTCAGTCGCACCGGGGTGAGGATGCGCTTCCAAAGGTAATCGGTCTTCAGTCCATCGAGGTTGGGCGGGTTGCCTGCGCCGTCGTTCCAGCCCTGATTGAAGGGCAGAAACCACGACTCCTTCGCCATGCCCTTCGTGCCTTTCAGGGCAGTACACATGCGCACTTCGCTGTCGTCCACTGCGAAGTGCACCACGCAGCGGCCAAAGGCGAATAGCGTCTCGCGCGGATCGCGGTCGCGTTTGTATTGCTCCACCGCGTCGTCCACCGTTTGTTTGGTCAGACTGTTTTTCAGCTCGAAAGTAATCAGCGGCAGGCCATTGATGAAGGCGCATAAATCCAGCGCACGCTTGGTTTGTTCGCGGCTGTAATAGAGCTGGCGGGTGATGCTGAAACGGTTAGTGGCATGGCGCGCCACAGCTTTGGCGTTGTCCGCGGAGGGCGTGCCGTAGAACAAATCAAAGCTCAGCGCCCCGTGCTTGATGCCATTGCGCAGTACATCGATCACACCGCGCCGGGTGATCTCGCCTTGCAGACGGGCAAGAAACTTCTGCCGAGCCATGCCTTTGGTGTCGCGGTAATCGCCAATGCCCAGCTTGGCGTATTCATCGGGCTGGGTGGTGCTCAGAAAGGTAAAGAGCTGCTCGTTATCGACGGCGAATTCGCGGTCATAGGCGGCACCATTTCCCGCAAACCAGCCACTGCCGCCCTTGGCCGGCGCAGCCACCGCCGCCCCGCCTGTGGCAAAGCCATCCGTCCCGGTCATATGGCGCATGATGAGGGTTTCAAGTCCTTTTTCGGTGGTGTCGGTTTTGCTCATGGTTTTGCTCGGTCGCCGGTGATGGGCTTTGTTTGAACCTTGGTTAAGCCTTCGCTTTCATCGCCGATCAAACAAAGGCCAAATCGGCTGTAATCAGGCATCTGCACGCTTTTGTTTTGGCCGTGGTTAGTTCGGGTCATGGCTTTTATTTGTTAAATTCGGACCGATCCACGGCGTGCCACGCTGGCTGTGCCCGACTACCACGGTTCTCGATTTTCCCCGTCTTGGCCAACTCGGCCATCAGGTTGTGAATCTTCGCCTTCTTCTGCTTCGCGCTCAATATCTGGGGCAACTTGTCCAGCAGCAGACGATCAATCTCCGAACGTGGCTTTTTGACCGCCTGGTGGTCGAACTGCGTGCCAACTACGGCATGCGTCTTATCCTGCACGCCAA
>CALAPX010000374.1 GCA_937888355.1 uncultured Spartobacteria bacterium | reverse complement strand
TCGTCAGTCCCATTGACCAGCCGCTTTCATTGTCAGACCAAGGGAGATTGATTGTATTCATGCCTCGCTCCAGGCATTTCCCTAAAATTGTGACAGTCTTGTCGTAGGCATCGAGCTCATCAGTGCGACCATCTCCGTTGACATCTGCTGCATGGCCGGACTTGTCCCAAACAATCCAAGACTCTGCGGCGAGAATCTTTTTTGAAAGGTAGCCATGGGCATCGAGTTTGCGACGCACCATGTCGTGCTGATCCCACACTGAACTGATGAGACAACCATCCATCATCCCATAGCCGTTGAAATGATCGGAGACATTGATGTTAAGAGCATCCATCAACGCCATCACTTCTTTGTTAGCGATCACCCTGTCATAAAAGTCCGCCATGGCTACCGCTCCGCTTCCCTTGAGGCCAGCCAAGCTCGGGCAGGACTGGCATGGTGAAGTGCCTCCAGGAGACAGCAAAACAGGCTTCGAGGGAGCCGCGTTGTAGACCTTACGGATTGCTTTGCCCCCTTTGGTAAAAACCTCTGACATCAAGTAATCGATATCGCCATCCTCCAGCATGCTTTCCAAGTTCGCCTCATGGTAAAGCTGGTAGGAATCAACGCGCCCCTTGAAGTGACGAGCCATCCTCGTAGCAAATTTTGCATATTCTCCGGGCTTTGCCTTGTAGGGCCCACGCTTACCACTAACGGACGCCCAAGCAGGACAATGCCAAAAGACCAATTCGACTTTTTGCCCTTGGTTAACGCATTGGTTTACAGCGTCATCAATGGCCTTCAGATAGTCCGACATGTGATTTTCGTAGTCCACATTCTCGGGATCCTCCTCAGCACCAGCCCAACTCATCCAGAATTGAACATAACTACTATCCTCTTTGATCACTGGGCGGGAACCATCGTATGCATCGCCATTGATCAATCCATAAGGCTGCCAACGCACCCCGACATGCAAGTGGTCTGTAGTCCATTCGTAATTCGGGGGTTTGGATTTTTTGGATTTTTGGGTGGTTGGCATAAGTCCATCCTGCCTACCAGCACATCCGGTGAGCAGAAAAAAAGCAGTGGCAGCAAATAATCCGCCAACTTTGGCGATCGGGGAAATCTTAATGGCGGGCATGGAGGTAAATGAGCGTGAATACATTACAATCAGGTATTGGAATTTAAGGGGCGATCACCACAAACATCGAAAACGTACGAAGTGGAACCATAACTACTCTCTAAAATACTTCACTCCCTGCCAAGCCTGATTGAAATGAAATCACCTACCTCCCAAATAAAAAGAGGGGAAAAAGGTGCGGTTGATGGCTCTCCTTGTGAGCCGCATACAGGTCGAGACGGCAATATGGAGCCACCACCAACCGCAAAATTAATATCAATTGGATGCCAAGGCCAAGCCATGGGGTGATCACATCCCGCCAATTTGACCAACGGCAAGCGCCTCGAAGTACTTGTAGTCGATCTTTTCTGTATCGGCAGGCACGCCATCGGGCCATGGGTAAAAGTGGTCTGGCACTGCAAATGACTCCAAAGATGCTGAAAGAAATTCCCGCAATGTTGAGACTTCCACATCACCAGAAATAAAAGCGGCGGGTCTTTGACCATATTTCTTATCGGGCACGGCAACAACAACCGCTCTACGGATCTTCTCAACCCCGCTCAATAACTGCTCAATGCATTCAGGATGAATATTTTCACCGCCTGATATAAGCATCCGATCGCAACGCCCGAGCACCACCAGTTCACCTCCTGGAGCAAATACTCCAGCATCACCAGTGGGAAACCATCCATCGGCATCACAAGGGTGCAGCCACTCCCTCTGGCCGCGCAGAATCAAGCGCGCAAGTGAAGGGCTTTTGACAAGGATCTCGCCAGTGGCTGATAAGGCAACTTCAGAACCGGGCAACGCATGGCCCACATGAAGCAAGTCTTGAAGATGCGTCAAACGCTGCGAGGTCGTGATTTGCGATGCCGCCTCAGTCATTCCATAGGTCAGATGCAGGGGAATTCCGGAGTTGATGGCACATCGGACCAGAGGTTCTGAGAATGGACCTCCTCCGCAGAGCACTGCCTGAAGACTCGCCCCCTGCGCCTTCGACTCCACCAGGCGCTGCAACTGGACAGCAACCAACGAGGCATGGCTTGCCAGAGGATCGTTCAATTGTTGGATCAGTGGTTGATTTCTATCCGGAAAGACCACTGCGGCGCCCGAGAAGAGACAGCGAATAAGAATAGCCAATCCACTGACATGATGGAATGGCAGGGACAATACCCACCCGCAACCCGGACCCA
>CALAPX010000373.1 GCA_937888355.1 uncultured Spartobacteria bacterium | reverse complement strand
CAAATTGGCGGCACACCCGCAAATCTTGATGGCTACTCGATGGAACTCTGTGCCGGCACCCATGCACGCGCCACCGGCGAGCTCGGACAATTCCGAATCCTCTCCGAGGCCGCTATTGCTGCAGGCGTCCGCCGTATTGAGGCTGTTGCCGGCATGGAGGCAACCACGCTTGCCACCCATGAAGCTTCTCGCCTCCGCCACATTGCTCAACTTCTCAATGCCCCTGTGGCGGAAATCGAAAAGAAACTCGAAGCCCTTCTCTCCCGCCAGAAGGATATCGAAAAAGACCTGAAGGCCGCGCAATCCCGCGAGGCGGCAAGCCTCGCAAAGGAACTCATAGAATCAGCGGAAACAGTGAATGGCACCCCCTTCCTCTGCGTGGATCTCGGTGCGGCCGATGCCAACCAACTTCAAGCTGTCTTGGATGCCCTCAAGTCCTCCTTCCATGGAGTGACTGTTCTGGCAGGCACAGCAAGCGGTGCGGTCTCACTGGCTGCGAGCGTTTCACCCTCATTCACTACGACATTCCAAGCCGGCAAGATTATTCAAACTATCGCCCCGATTGTCGGCGGCAAAGGCGGTGGAAAACCCGACGCAGCGCGTGGTGGCGGCAAGGATGCCACTAAAATTCCAGACGCTCTTACTGCGGCAAAAGCACTCATCGCCCCCTGACCATTTTCTTTCCAACATCGTGAATCAACCACTTATCATCGCCGGCCGATCGTTTGCCTCCCGCCTACTGCTCGGAACCGGCAAGTTTCCTTCAAATGAATCCATGCGCGATGCCCTTGAGTCGAGCGGATGCGAGATCGTCACCGTTGCCCTCAGACGCGCGGATCTCAGCGGATCCAAGGATCCATATGCAAACATCTTGGAATTCATCGACCCTAAGAAGTATCTCCTCCTTCCGAACACAAGCGGGGCTATCAATGCCGATGAAGCCGTTCGGCTCGCACGACTCGCCGCTACGGCTGGTCTTCCGATGTGGGTGAAATTAGAGATCCACCCCGATCCGCACTACCTTCTTCCGGACCCTATAGAAACCCTCGCAGCTGCTGAGATTCTTGTGAAGGAAGGGTTCACCGTCCTTCCCTACATCAATGCGGATCCCGTCCTCGCCCGGCGTCTACAGGATGTTGGCACCGCCACCGTCATGCCCCTGGGGGCTCCCATAGGAAGCAACCGCGGCATTGAAACCCGGTCCCAAATTGAAATCATCATCAACCAGGCATCCGTGCCGGTGATTGTGGATGCTGGCATCGGTGCCCCAAGCCATGCCGCCGAAGCGATTGAAATGGGGGCCGATGCCGTGCTGGTGAATACCGCAATCGCGGCATCCCGTGACCCGGCGCGCATGGCTCGAGCTTTTAAATCGACTGTGGAGGCTGCTCGCGAAGCCTTTGAAGCTGGTCTTCCGTCTCGCCTCGATCAGGCATCACCGACCAGCCCACTGGCGACATTTCTGAAGTCTGCGACTTAGGCATCCCGGTTGCCCTGGGCCTGAAGCGGGGTGAGCACTCTCAGTTTGTAAGGGGACATCTGGAATTCGCGCGGCAAAACCCCCGCCACCTCGCCATCCAACTCCACCGCCACATCCCCATCACTTGTTACTTTCAGTGACGGTGTCTGAAAATACTCAACATCGGGCAACTCAGGATGCTTCCCGAATGCGATCGCTTGAAAATACCGGACCACATCCCAATGGCTTTGATTTTGAAACACGACGACATCCAACAACCCGTCATCCAGCCTCGCTCGCTTGAACAGGGGAAACGGCCCCCCGTAGAGCCGGCCATTGCCAATTAATAAAAACGACCCTTCACACTCGATTCCGCTGGGAGTGACTACTCGCACACGCGGGGGTATGACTGCCGCAACCTGCGCAAGAGTCAGCAAATAGCTCAATGGCCCCAAGGAGCGCTTGGAGTCGTAGGATGTCCGCCTCACTACCTCGGCATCCAGCCCAACACCTGCCAACTGCATAAAATGCTTGTCGCCGGCACGAGGAAGGTCGAACGAGCGTACGTTTCCGGATTTAATGACCCCCCACGCCTTTTCGATATTTCCATGCGGGATTCCCATCTCTTTAGCGAACACATTCATTGTCCCGACCGGCAGGATGCCTAGGGCCGTTTCAGAACCGGCAATGCCATTCACCACTTCATTCAACGTCCCATCGCCACCAGCGGCCACCACGATGGAACACCCCTCCTGGACACCTGCCTCAGCAAATCGGCGCGCATCCCCGGGGGAAGCGGTCTCACGTACCATGGCATCTGGCGATAGGCCGTGAATACGCGCACGCAAATGCCCGGCCTTCTCCCCTCGGGCGGCAGGATTGAGGATGACGAGCGTCTTATTCACACTTCACATTCGGATGATCCTCGGTACCTTCCCAGCGTGCCTTCTTTTGCCAAGCCAATACTCTTGAGTCTTGCCGGAGCCCTGGGGCTATACGGCCTTGGGGTTCTGTTTGTGAACATGTACCTGCAATCGCGCGGAGTCCAATCCCGCGTTCAGGATGCCGTCACCCGTGCGACTGGCCTGCCGGTCACCATGAATCGGACATATTACACTCCCTGGTCGGGGCTTGCTATATCCGGCGTAGCGGTACCACCCGTTCATCCAGAGATGGAATCACCACTGGTCTCGATCGAAAGCGTCAAAATCGCGTTGAGCCTACCCGCATTGTTGCAGGGTCAGATTTGCATCAAGGATATCGTTCTCATCAAACCGCGCCTCGTTTCGCGTCAAAATAAAAATGGGTCGTGGGCATTCAACCAGACCCCGGAGATCGCTGGACCCACGCCCCAAGAGGCTCCAACTCGGCAAGCGATAACACTACCCACCGCCACGCCCCCCCCCTCATCTCCCGGAGCAATTCCCGTACCCTCTACTCCCATAGCTAAACCGGTTCTTGTCATCGAGGCCTTCCATATCCGCAAGGGTCAGGCGTTTTTTTATATGGCGGATGGATCACCTGGACTGGAATTGTTCGATGTCTCTCTCGAATCCCTCATTGAGGAAGGAGGATCGGCCAAAGGATCTTTCCATGCAAAAAAAGCCATCCTCGGCGGGATGATTAAGCCAACAGAGTTGAACGGTTCGTTTACTTGGTCTGAAAATAAGCTGCTTTTGCCGAACATCAACGCCACTTGGGCGGGCGGGCTCGTCGGGGCAATATTCCAACTCGTCTCAGGGGCCGTGCCTTCGTTCGGCACCAATGTGACCATTGAGGATGTCTCTCTTGCCGGCCTAGCGGCAGATGCTGGGTTCGACCCAGAAGGCACTCAAGGCCGCCTCTCGGGCACCTTTTCCCTAGCGGGATCACCAGGCATCGAGTCCACCTACACCGGCGCCGCGCATCTCCAATGTGTTGAAGCCCGAATGCTTCCCATTGATCCCATCCGCCAACTTGGAGACATGTTTAATATAAAAGAGCTTCAAGTGCTGGAACTCGACAAGGCCCATGGCGACGCAACGATAGGCGGCGGCAAGATCCATGTGAAAAACATCACCCTGGCCACGGAAAATGTCATCTTGGATGCCCAAGGCGATTCTTCCTTCGGGGGTGCTCTCGCCCTCAAGGCGCGTTTTCATGTGAGCGAACGCCTTCGCCGCAAGACGGGGGGGATCCTGGGCAATAAATTCACCGCCTCGGAAGCCCCGAATTTTTCGCATATGCCGTTCTCTATTACTGGCACGATCCAGCGTCCGAAGACCGACCTCCTTGACAAGATCGTTGGCTTGCGCATCCAGCGTGACCTCGGTGGCTTGCTGAAGAGTTTCCTCAAATTTCCGTCGGACAAGAAAAAAGCAAAATCCTCCCACCCTCAACCCACTCCCACGCCGGGGGGCAACAAGTAACCCATGCGCATCGTTGCAGGAACTGCGGGTGGAAGACCCCTGAAAGCCCCGCCGGATGGACTCCGTCCGACAATGGACCGCGTGCGAGCTGCGGTATTTTCAAGTTTGGGCGATCTCGTTCCCGACGCCCGAGTGCTCGACCTCTTTGCCGGTTCTGGTGCCATGGGCATCGAGGCCCTCAGTCGTGGCGCCTCCTCGGCGGTCTTTGTCGATGAGAACGACGCATGCATCCGCTGCATACGGGCAAACCTTCGCATGGCAGGTGTTGAGGCAGGGACGCAGACGATGGATGCTTACCGCTTTATCGACCTCTATGCTGGCGAGTCGGAATTCGACCTCATCTTCGCGGACCCGCCCTACGCAAAACGCTCCGAGGACATCGACCACGGTGCGCGCCTCATGGTCTCAGAAAATCTTTTGCGTTCTCTCGCTCCGGGTGGCGTCTTTGTGTTGGAACGTCAAGCCCGAGGCGCTCCACTTCCAGATTCGCCCTTTGAACTCCTGAAGAGCAAACGCTACGGCGGCAGTGAGATTTTCTATTTCTCTAAACCATGATCGGCACCATCCGACTTGCCTATAATCTTGTCTTCCCACTGGCCTTGATTCTCCTCCTCCCAGGATTCATGGCACGCATGATCCGGCGCGGAAAATACCGTCATAAATTCGCTCAACGTTTCGCTATTTACAGCGATGGGGTGCTAGAAAAGATTCAGGATACAGGCCGTATCTGGATTCATGCTGTGAGCGTGGGCGAGGTGAATATCGCCCTCAAGCTCATCCAAGCCCTTCGAGATAACGACCCCAGCCTGACATTCGTTCTCTCGACCACGACCTCGACGGGCTTCAAACTCGCAGCCACGCGGAAGACGACTTGGCTGGAACCGATCTACAACCCGCTCGACTTCCTTCCGATCTCGCGCCGTGCAGTGAACATCATTCGGCCTCGCGCTTTGCTTCTGGTAGAAGCTGAAGTCTGGCCGAACCTCGTTTGCGAAATCCACCGCTTGGGGGCAAAAGCAGCCCTCGTCAATGCCCGCCTCTCTCCGAAATCCGAAAACCGCTTTCGTGCCATTAGATGGCTTGCGGCACCAATTTTCAACCAACTTGACCTGCTCTGCCTGCAGGAGCCGGAGGATGTTTCCCGTTGGTCCTCTCTTGGGGTTGATCCTTCGAAACTTCTCGTGACCGGAAGCGTGAAATTTGACGACTCGGCTGCCGCTCCTCGTCCACTTCGCGATTTTCGTCCTGTCCTCGATAGCCTCGGCATTGCACGGAGCGCCCCGATTCTTCTCGGGGGAAGCACCTTTGAGGGCGAAGAGGAATTCCTCGCCTCCACGCTCATCACCCTGCGTCAATCCCATCCAGACCTTTTTCTTATTCTCGTCCCCCGCCACCAGGAACGCGCCGATGCCGTGGAACGTCGCCTCGCCGCTCTGGGCCTCCGTGTCGCCCGCCGGACACGCCTCCAGCCCGAATCCTCGCCGGACCTTCTCCTTGTGGATAACACAGGCGAACTGGCCAGTTGGTACTCCTGCGCCACCATTGTTTTTATTGGAAAAAGCCTTTGCTCGCGGGGGGGACAAAACCCCGTCGAGGCTGTCAATGCTGGTGTCCCCGTCCTTTTCGGCCCACACATGCGCAACTTTTCCACCCTGGCTGGGGCATTCCTGCGCGACCATGCCGCCATTGAGGTCACTGATGCCATCTCATTACTCACTGCTGTCGAATCACTCCTAGCCTCGCCGGAGACTTGCCGAGACATGGCTAGACGCGCCTCCCGCTGCCTTACCTCGCACAGCGGGGCCACCGCCCGGACAGTGAATGCCCTTAAGCCAATCCTTTTGCTTGATGGCGACCACAGGAACCCCGATAAATGCGCCCCATGATCGACACGAAGACGCGCCAGGCGGATGCCCTGACCCCAGAGTTTGTCGCCGAGGCAGACGAACTCGTTTCCCACTATCCCGTTTCGAAGCGGAGCGCCTCACTGCCTCTCCTGCACCTCTGGCAGAACCATTACGGATTTATCGATGATTCGGGAGTGGAGTGGATCGCCACCAAGCTCGACCTGACTCCGGTGAACATTCTCGAGCTCGTTACCTTTTACCCTTGGTTCCGCCGCGAGCAGGCCGGAAAGACAATCATCCGCGTCTGCCGCACCCTCGCCTGTGCCCTGGCTGGAAGCTACGAGGTGAAAGAAAAATTCTGCCAGTCCGTGGGGATTGATTCCACTTGCGAACACCATGGCTTTGGGCACGCCCCGCCCACAAATGCCGACAGCTCATTCAGTGTCGAGTTTGTGGAATGCCTTGCCAGTTGCGGTAGTGCCCCCGTGGCACTTATCAACGACGACCTCGTCGAAAACATCAAACCTTCCGACGTACCCGCCATCGTCAACCAATACAAATAAGCCATGGTTTCCCTGCTTCCCACACCGCATCCGAAAGAACGCCGTATTATCTTCGGCAACATTTCCAAACCCGGCTACGCCCCGGATATCGAGACCTACCTTGCCCATGGCGGCTACGAGTCCCTGAAAAAAGCTATCGGCATGAAGCCGGGCGAGATCGTTGACATGATCAAGGCGGCCAACCTTCGCGGACGCGGCGGCGCCGGCTTCCCGGCCGGAGCGAAGTGGAGCTTCATCAAGTACGACGATGGCAAACCCCACTATATCGTTGTCAATGGTGATGAGTCGGAGCCTGGCACGTTCAAGGATCGCTACATCCTCCACCAGGATCCTCACCAACTCCTCGAGGGCCTCGCCATCGCTGCCATCGCCACAAACGTTCACCTCTCCTATATCTACATCCGCTGCGAATTTCCGCAGGCTGCGAAGATTGTTTGGGAAGCGATCAAGGAGGCAAAAGCAAAGGGCTTCCTCGGCAAAAACATCCTCGGCTCGGGCTTCGATCTCGACATCTACGTCCACCAAGGAGCTGGGGCTTACATCTGCGGTGAAGAGACCAGTCTCCTTAGTCGCTTGAGGGCAAGCGGCCCTACCCGCGCATCAAGCCTCCCTATTTCCCCGCTGTGCTTGGCCTCTACATGAAGCCGACAATCGTGAACAACGTGGAAACCATCTGCCACGTAAAACACATCCTTGAGATGGGCCCTGAGGAATACGCGAAAATGGGCACTCCGGGCGATGGTGGCACACGCACCTTGTGTGTGAGTGGCGATGTCCAACGCCCCGGATTTTACGAGATCCCCTGCGGAGGCGTCACTCTGGGCGAACTCATCAATGACGTCTGCGGGGGCCTCAAACCCGGACGCTCCCTCAAGGCGGTCATTCCTGGCGGCAGTTCCGCTAAGGTTCTCCGCGCGGGCGAAGTCTTCAAAATCAAATCCAAGGGATCCGATGGCCAGATGGTTGAAAATGATGTCCCCCTCCTCGACCTCACGATGGATGCTTCCACACTCCAAGCCGCTGGCACCATGGTGGGCAGTGGCGGAGTCATGATCATGGACGATTCACGCGACATGGTCTGGGCTCTGAACAACCTGAATCAATTCTACGCCCACGAGAGCTGCGGGCAGTGCACCCCTTGCCGTGAAGGGAGCCTCTGGATGTCTAAAGTCACCACCCGCATCCTCGATGAAGGGGCACGCCAAGACGACGCGAAGAATCTCAAAAACATCGCCGACAACATCGCCGGCCGTACCATCTGCGCCTTCGGCGAAGCATGTTCCTGGCCCACCCAAAGCTTCCTCGCCAAATTTCCTGACGAGTTTGACAAAAGAGTAGTTTGATACGGTCTCTCTCGGGATCCGGTTTCCTCGCTTTTCTTGATGCAGGGGATTTCTGCGCTCAGAAACCCTCTCATCTCTGATTGGCAATCTTTTGTTTTTTTCTTTTCTCTTTCCCCAGCTTTCTAGCGAGGGTTGGGCACGTGTTGCATTGCTCGAAAGGCGTGAATTAATCCCCAGAAAATATTAAGTAATTAACTATATGACAAAACGATACAGACTACAGTTTCCGCAAGAACAAGAGCATCAACTTACTCAGGCTGAAGCCTACTTTTCGGTCATTGAAAATGGAAGGCCTGTAAGGCTCCGTTTTCACGATTACCAAGAGATATTTTCAAGGCCTGGTCTTTATGAACAGCTCTTCTATGACCGCCTAAAGTGCACTTCTCCACAAAAGGTTACAGAACTTTTGCAGCGCAGTCTATCTTCCGAACTGGAAAGCTGCAGCGAACTCCGTGTTCTTGATCTGGGAGCGGGCAATGGAATGATGGCTGAATGCCTGCGCGGCACCGGGGTGGCTCGCATCGTCGGCGCTGATATCATTCCAGAGGCTAGGGAGGCTGCTTACAGGGACCGACCTTTCGTCTATGATGATTATGTGGTCAGTGATTTTACCAATTTAACAGAGAAGGAACGCGAAGACCTCAAAGATTGGAACTTCGACTGCTTGACTTCTGTTGCCGCGCTAGGTTTTGGAGATATTCCAGCGGCTGCTTTCTTCGAAGCTTTCAAGCTGGTGGCCACCAATGGCTGGGTTGCCTTCAACATCAAAGAAACCTTCCTTGATCACTCGGATGATACTGGATTTTCGCGTTTTGTGCGTGAATTGATCTTTTCTGAATATCTCGATATTTACCAACTGGAGCGCTACACCCATCGACTATCGATGGAGGGTGTCCGGCTGAAATACTACGCGCTCGTGGGTCGCGTGGTAGCCCCGATTCCCGTAGATTTCATTAAAGAATTGGGCGTTGTTTAAGTTGTCAGCCTTGGGCGAAGGACAAACGGGTCTCCGCAGGCTGCTGAGCCTGCTTGCCCTGATTACAGCGGGTGAAACCATCTTCTTCCTGCCCTTCGTTCTGGCCCGGGTCTTCAGGCCGACCGTGTTGGAGGTCTTCAGTCTAACCAACCTCGAACTAGGGACTGCTTTTTCACTCTATGGGATCGTGGCCATGGTCGCGTACCTCCCAGGGGGCCCAATTGCCGACGCATTCAGTCCACGCAGGCTCATCGCCACAGCCTTGATCACAACTGCAGCAGGGGGACTTGTTCTTGCCTCTGTCCCATCGCTCTCCTCACTGAAGCTTCTTTATGCCTACTGGGGATTGACCACCATTGCGTTATTTTGGGCTGCATTGATGCGAGCGACCCGCGAGTGGGGTGGAGATATTGCCCAAGGTGCTGCATTTGGATTGCTGGAGGGCGGGCGCGGCCTGCTTACTGCTGTCATTGGCTCCCTGATGGTGGCGATCTACGCGACCCTTATCCCGGAGGATGTCTTATCGGCAACTCTGGAACAACGAACAGAAGCCTTGCGCCAGATCATCCTGTTGCTGGGGGGGATGACTTGTGCAACAGCAGGGCTAGTCTGGGTAACCTTGCCGAGACGAAGGCGGCGAAGTCAGCCTCTATCCTCTAGCTTCAATTTCCGTGGGGTCGTGCACGTGATTAAAATGAAAGTGGTCTGGCTCCAAGCATTCATCATCCTCTGCGCTTATGTCGGATTTAAAGCAACTGACGACTTTTCCCTCTATGCAAGCGACGTTCTGATGTTGAACGAGGTCGAAGCAGCCAAAGTCGGCACGGTATCATTGTGGATTCGACCAATTGCAGCGATTGCCGCTGGGTACCTTGCCGATCGCACAAGTGCAGGACTCATGACCACCATGAGTTTCGCATTACTTGCGGCAGGAAGCCTAACGCTGGGATGTGATATCATTCAATCTGAAATGAATGGATTTTATCTTCTGACAATAATTTGTGCAAGTTTAGGAATATTTTCATTGCGCGGACTTTACTATGCAATCATGAAGGAAGGGGCCATTCCTCTCACGTTTACTGGGAGTGCTGTCGGTCTCGTATCGGTTGCAGGCTACACGCCAGATATCTTTATGGGTATCGTAATCGGGCACCTACTAGACAGCTCACCTGGGCCTCTTGGACACCAGCACGTGTTTTTAGTGGTCTTTGGGTTTGCTCTCATGGGGCTGGCTGGCAGCATGCTCTTTTGCCATCTTACCAGGCAGAAACCGATTCTTCACACTGCATTGGATAACAATTGTTAGACAGATCCAAAGAATTTTCCTCTCTTTGAAAAGCTGATCGTCGAACACATAGGTTCTGATGCGGAGAATCCCTTCTCAAAAAAATCTCGCTCTGGGTCGCCTCCCAGAGCCCCCTCCTTCCGATCAATTTAAAAAGACCAATCCCCCACGATTGATCCCTTCGGCCTAGCAAGCTCAACCCGGCTTCTTGGGCACTCTATTACTGCCTCTGAAAGGGGTCTATCGGGGAGAAAACCCACCGCATTTGGGTGAGAAAGGATTCGCATTTATCACCAACCCGTGCGAGTTAGATACTCTTCAAAATTACTCCATGAAACGTTCCATCCTTTCCGCCACAAAGTTGGCCACAGTTCTTGCAGTCCCAGCTTTGGCTCTTTCGGCCTGCAAGCAACCTGCGGCACCGGCTCCCGAAGCACCCGCCACTCCTGCTCCAACTGAAGAGACCGCTCCTGAGCAAGCGCCAGAAGCCCCCGCCGCACCCGCAACGCCTGAAGCGACGGCCGCTCCTGAACTCGAGACAGCACCAACCCAAGTCGAGGCCCCTGCCCCACCTAAATTTGAAGCCGTCCAACTCCCGGAGGTCGTGGCGACAGTAAACGGGCAGAACATCACTCGCGAACAACTTCAGGAACTCTTCAACGCAGCACTCCAAGGCGCCGGGTCGACAGCGGAGAACCTTAGCCCCCAACAACAACTTCAAGGCTACAACCAACTCTTGAACGACCTCATCATGGACAAACTCGTTGCCGAAGCCTCGGTATCCGAGAAAGTCACCCCTGCCGATGTCGATGCGGAGATCGAAAAAATCAAAGGCCAGTTTCCCGATGCCGCCCTTTTCGACCAGCAACTCCAGCAGACAGGGATGACCGTTGAGAAGTTGAAGGAAAACATCTCCAACATGCTTCAGCAGCAACGCTGGATGCAATCCCAGGTCAAAACCCCTGAGGTCACCGAAGCAGCCGCTCAGTCGTTCTATGATTCGAACCCCACCGAGTTTGAGCAACCCGAAACCGTCGAGGCCAGCCACATTCTTTTCATGGTCGATCCAAACGCCCCGGAGGATGTCGTGAAAGAGAAACAAGCAGCCGCAGTCAAGGCCGCTGAACGCGCTTCAAATGGCGAAGACTTCACCGCCCTTGCGAAGGAGCTCTCTGAAGAGCCCGGCGCCGACCAAAGTGGTGGCGATCTCGGCTTTTTTGCCAAGGACCGCATGGTACCAGAATTCGCCAATGCCGCCTTCTCACAGGAAATCGGCACCATCAGTCAACCCGTCCGCTCTCAGTTCGGTTGGCACGTCATCAAGGTAGCCGACAAGAAAGAGGCTGGCACAGTACCCTTCAATGACGTGAAGGATCAGATCCGCTCCTACCTCCAAAGCAACGAACAACGTCAGGCCGTCCAAAAGGTTCTCCAAGGCCTCAAGGAGTCCGCAAAAGTTGAGACATTCCTCCCGGCCGCGAGCTAGGGAGCGAACACATGGATTCACTCCAGACCGACAAAGGAACAGCAGGGATCATCGGTCTCGGCATCATTGGCAATCGTGTAGCCACGCACCTTCGCCGTGCGGGCTATCATGTCTGGACATGGAACCGCACCCTGCGTACCGAGCCGAATTTCCTTAGTTCGCCGCTTGAAGTCGCAGAGGCATCCCGCCACATCCAGATCTTCGTTGCCAATGGCGAGGCGCTTCTGAGCGCCCTCCGCATTATGGCTCCGGCGCTCACGCCAGAGCATGTGATCATGAACCATGCGACCGTCTCTCCGGTTGATACCCGCGAAGCGGCGGCAATCGTGGGTGAAAAACACGCTGCGTTTCTTGATGCCCCATTCACCGGAAGCCGGGACGCCGCCGAGGCGGCCGAACTCGTCTACTATATCGGTGGCGAGAGAGAGATCCTGGACCGTGTGCGCCCACAGCTAGCCACCAGTTCACGGCAAATCCTCGAGGTCGGCTCTGTCGGCGAAGCAACAGTGCTGAAAGTCGCCACCAACCTCATTTCTGCCAGCACCGTCACCGCACTTACCGAGGCCTTGGCACTCTTGGACCGCAATGGCGTGCCCCTCCACAAACTTGCCGACGCCCTCCATGACAATGCAGCCCGAGCTCCGGTCATCGACATGAAGATGCCGTGCATGATCGATGGCGATTTCGATGCACGCTTTTCCCTGAAAAACATGTTCAAAGACATCCAGATCGCCCTCTCCATGGCGAG
>CALAPX010000372.1 GCA_937888355.1 uncultured Spartobacteria bacterium | reverse complement strand
AATCCCCTCAACCAGGCACTCGAAGCTGCTCAGCCTCATCTTCTCGCCCAGCAATAAAATATCGGCACTGATCTGGGTCACCTTGAGCCGGGGGGAATCAGGCGCAGGGCTGGATGGAATAGAGGCCTCGGCGCCATTTAATCGCAAGCGATCAACCACAATTTTTCGTTGTAACAGCTCGGAGAGATTCAGCGATACCGAGACACGATTGATCCGCGCCAAGACTCGGTCATGGGTACTGTCTTCCGTTACCACGACACCAGTGGCAACCAGACCGCTAAAAGGATCCACCGCCAATTTTGCGACTTGCACTTCGAGGGTGGGCGTACTGAGTGCCTTGCCTAGCGCCTCCCGCGCGCCAAACCCGATCCCCTCGACGCGTAGAAAATAGAGCAGCACTGGAATCCCCACAAAAACCGCCACGAGCAGCAGACGGCTTAGGGTTTTTAGTAAAAAATAAACGGCTGGGTGAACTCTCATCGCGAGATTTACATAAGATGCAGGGGATCGATATCCACTGCCACAAAAACGTCTTCGGGCATCGTTAAAACATCAAGCGTTGCACGCGCAAGGCGCGACAACTTCTGCGAGGAGGATCCCCGGAGGGAAACCTGAAATCGGTAGTATGTCTTTGCCTTCTCAAGAGGAGCCGGCACCCCTTCACCTACAAGAATATCTGCCGGAGCAGAGGCGCGAAGCTTGCGAGCAAGTGTCTGTGCGGAAAATTCAACCCTCTCGCGCATCGTTCCGCGCAGGGTGATCATCGCCATTCGACCAAAGGGCGGGTATCCGAAGTTCTTACGAAAATCCATCTCCTGTTCCATGAACCCCTCGTAATCGTGATGTCGCGCAAATTGGATCGAGGGACTGAACGGCGTGTAGGTCTGAACAACCACCTCCCCCTCCATCTCTCCACGCCCCGCGCGTCCGGCTACCTGAGTAAGCAATTGGAAGACCCTCTCGCCGGCGCGGAAGTCGGGAATGTGCAATCCCAAATCCGCATTCACGATCCCCACGAGTGTGACATTTGGAAAATGCAGACCTTTTGCAATCATCTGGGTCCCTACCAAGATATCCAATTTCCCCTCCTTGAAGGCCCCAAGCGTTTCCCGGTAGGAATCCTTGCGTGTCATCGAGTCGGCATCCATGCGAGCAATCCGCGCCTTTGGGAAAATCTTGTTTAGCACCTCTTCGACTTTCTGAGTCCCGGTGCCGGAATGCCGGATCTTGGGATCTGCACATTTAGGACATCCCTTGGGAGCGCGGCGGTTGTGCCCACAAATATGACAGACCAAGCGCTCCGCCGCTCGGTGGAAGGTAAGCGACACACTGCAATCGGGACACTCGCATACATGACCGCAGACCTCGCAGAGCATCGAGGTGGAAAATCCTCGCCTGTTTAGAAACAAAATCGTTTGTTCGCCTTTTTGCATTCGATCCTCGATCGCCTCACGCAGTGAGCGGGAAAGAATTCCACCCTCAGGGTCATTGCGGGCAGGGCGTCGCAGGTCAAGCACCCTCACCACCGGCATGCTCTTGTCGTCGACCCGTTGGCTCAAGCGCACCAATTCATATTTTCCCGACTGAGCATTGTGCCAACTCTCGAGCGAAGGAGTGGCACTTCCAAGCACCACCGCCGCACCCTCCCGCTTCCCACGCAGCACGGCCAGATCGCGGGCATTATACCGCGGAGCCTCATCCTGCTTGTAGGAACTCTCGTGCTCCTCGTCGACGATGATGATTCCTGGATTCTCAACAGGGGCAAAAATCGAACTGCGCGCCCCAATTACAATACGTGCTTCGCCACTATGGATCTTGTGCCATTCGTCATACCGCTCCCCTTCCGATAGATGACTATGCATCACGGCAATCGCATCCTGCATGTCTGCAAAACGCGATTTGAAGCGTTCTACCGTCTGTGGTGTCAGGGCGATCTCGGGAACAAGAACCAAGGCAGTCTTTCCGGCATCGACCGCACGCCTGATGGCACGCAGGTAGATCTCCGTCTTCCCCGAACCAGTCACGCCAAAGAGGAGGATTGGTTTTACGGGCTGTGCCATGGCTGCTTCAACGGACTTCATTGCTTCCTCCTGCTCGGCATTCAGCACTACCTCCACACCGGCAACAAAGCGCTCGGCATATGGATTCCTCGCCACCTTCATGGTCTCGATCACTGCAAAGCCGTGTTTCTCCAAGGCGCGGAAGACGCTCTCGGAAACCCCGGCCTTTGCTGCGGCGAGTGTCACAGGCATTGCCACACCGGAAGCCTCGATCAACACCCTCAAGGCATCAGCTTGCCGCGGGGCCTTCTTTTCCAGCTTTGCCAATTCGAGATCATTCAACCCTCGCAGCAATCGCACGGCATTCAGCGTTTTGGAGGTGACTTTCCCGTCACGCACAGCCACCGGCAACACGCCGCGCACAGCAGTTTCGAGCGGACAACAATAATAATCGGCTATCCATGCAGCGAGCTCGAGAAGGGCGGGACGGATCATCGGCTTTTCATCGAGCAACTCGGCGATATCTCGCACACTATCGAAGGCACACTCATCCATGACCCCGATTACCGTGCCGGTGAGCAACCTCGTCCGCACTGGCACACGCACACGGGACCCGATCCCAACCGAAGCCTGTATCGGCTGGGGCACACGGTAATCCAACATGCGCCCAGCGGCTTGGTCGGGCAAAACTCTCACAAACATGAGCGGGACTATCCCCGCACCGCCTGCCACCGGCAAGCTCTCGCAGTGAACATGGTAGGTTTTTCCACCCTTGTCAGAACTAAGGAATCTCTTCATTTTCCGCCTTAATGAAAAAATCCGGCTGCCTCCTTGCCTTTCTCTTCATCGCTGTTTGCGTAAGCATGTTGGTGAACTTCCTCCTGATTGCTGCATTGGGAACAAAACAGGCAATCCATGTCGCCGCCGGCCAAGGCTTTCCAACGCACACCTTCGAGGAGGAACTCCTCCAGCCCGGATCGTCGAAACATTCCAAAATCGCTGTCATTCCTGTCTATGGAATCATTGGCTTCGGCTCCGAGGGCGCCTTGGGCCTCGACATGGTGGAGGATGTCAAAAATGCTCTTGCTCAGGCCGAGTCAGACCCGGAAGTAAAAGCAGTCGTCTTGGATGTCGATTCGCCGGGCGGAGAGGTTACGGCCTCTGATGTGCTTTATAACGCCCTCCTTGAGTTCCGCTCGAGCAAGCCAGTTATCGTTTATTTCAATGCGATCGGAGCCTCCGGCGCCTATTATATGGCCTGCGGAGCGAATTGGATCATGTGCAATGACACAACTTTCACTGGCAGCATCGGCGTGATCATTTCGACCCTGAACTACCGGAATCTTTTTGGGAAAATTGGCTTGGAGTCGGTTGTCTTTAAGAGCGGAAAATTCAAGGACATGCTTAGTGGTTCAAGGGAAATGAGCCCTGAGGAACAGGAATACGTTCAGAGCCTCGTCATGCAGAGCTACGATCGCTTCCTTGGCATTGTGGCTGAAGCTCGGAGTCTGGATCCCCAAACCCTTCGCGACGGACCAGCCGATGGGAGAATTCTGAGTGGGACAGATGCCTTTGCTGCGAAACTTGTTGATCAACTCGGCTATGTCGAGGATGCGTACGATAAAGCGCGCGATCTTGCTGGAGAGCCTGATGCCGAAGTCGTCCGCTACCTGCGTAGTTATAGTTTCGACCGAATTTTGCGGTTTTTTGGCGAATCAAAGGCATCGACATTCCAGATCGATCTCCCAGGCAAGAAATATGCCCTGGAGCCTGGCCGCGTTTACTTGCTCCCACCATTTTTTGCTCCCTGAGATTTTCCCATGAACAAGTCCCGCATTGATACCTCGGGCAATCAATCCGCCCTTCAATCCCCCTTCGCCGCCCTCTCCCTCGACAACCTTCCAGAAGGTCCCTCCGAACCTGTTCTTCCCGAATTGCCTCAACTCAAAAACGGGCGAGTCGTCCTCCGGCGCGAAAAGTCGAACCGAGGTGGTAAAACCGTTGTTGTTGTTTCTGATTTTGCTGCCCATTTCTCGCTTGAGCAAATCGCCCACCTTGCCAAAAGAGCACGCCACTCGTGCGGTTGCGGCGGAACGGTGCGGGGTCGCGACATCGAACTCCAAGGAGACAATCCAAAACTGGCCCGCACTTTTTTTGAAAATGAAGGGTTCCGCGTTTCGGGGGTTTGAGCCTCACTCTTTCAACGTTAATTTTCCCGACTCCAAACGAAATACACTTTCCCCCTCACTTGATTGCGCCCAGTCCAAAAAAGTGGTCGTGATAATTGACTGCGCACCCGTCGGCAATGCTTCCAGAAGCAGGTTTCGCCGAGTGGCATCGAGCTCTCCAAAGATATCATCCAGCAGCAACAGGGGCGGCACTCCGTGTATTGAATTCAAGTAG
>CALAPX010000371.1 GCA_937888355.1 uncultured Spartobacteria bacterium | reverse complement strand
CTGGTTGCGGCGCATGAGAACCACCTGGAGGAGCGTTGAAATTCCGGTGATGTACAGGTTGTAACCGCGGACCTCGAACACATGCATGGATGGCTTGACCAGAAATTCCACTCCGTGCCAGATGAAGATGACGGCCCCGAGCTTTTCGTTGGCCTTCATGCTCATGATCGCCTTGGGATCCGGCACGGTATGCCGAATATACAAGGCAAGCTCGGGTAAGGATGTAATCATTCGGTCTGATCCGTTTCAGGATGAAATACAACCTGTCGAATCCGGACCTCGCTGTCAAACCGTAAGCAACACCCCTGATCCTCGCCTAATTTTTTAAAACCCCGAAATAAGTGAATGGGAGCAAGGGTTTTGTCTTGCATTAATGGTATAGATTTTATATAGCTCTTGACGAGCATGTCGACTCGGTTGCCCATCTTAAACAAAACCCCATTTGTCCTGGATCCGCGCCCGCTGACCGAGGCCAGCAGCTCTCACGTTGGTGCCCTGGCCATCTCCCGTGCCTTCCGCTCCCTGGGACTGCCTGCGTCCATCCTCGCCAATCTCAAACTGCGCAAACGCCAGCGTGGCTTCACCGAGGGGCAGATGATCGAGTCGGTGGTTTTGCTCCAAACCATTGGCGGGGATTGCCCCGATGACATTCGGCTCCTGGCCAACGATCCTTGTTTGGAGCGGGGTCTGGGGTATCACCCGCCCAAAGTCACGGCCGTGCGCGAGTTCCTGGAGTTATTTCATGACGAGAGCCTGGAGCAGATGCGTCCGGCCCGCTCCGAGCAAAAGAGTTTCATCCTGCCCAGCAGCGGGCCGGTGGCCGCCTTGAGCCAAGTTCAAAGTGGCTGCGTGCGGCAGATCGCCAAACTATATCAGAAAAAGGGCGAAACTCAGCGAATCGCCACCATCGACCAGGATGCAACGATCATTGAAAGCCACAAGCGAGCGGCTCTGGCCCACTATGACGAGGGGCGAGGCTATCAGCCGATGGTGGCGTTATGGGCGGAACTGGACCTGGTGGTGGCTGATGAGTTTCGGGATGGGAACGTGCCGGCCAAGCAAGCCCCGTTGACCTGCGCGCAAATGGCCTTCGGCGCTTTACCCGATTCGGTCAAGACCCGCTACTTTCGAGGCGACTCGGCCTGCCATGAAAACAAACTGATCCAATGGTTGAACTCGCCGGAGAGGGCATTGGAGCCGGGCGGGGTGATTGGCTTTGGGATCAGCGCAGTGATGAGCTCGGATTTGGCCAAGGCGGTGGCCGAGGTGGCCGAAGCGCAATGGAAGACAATCCACACCGAAGAGGACGGGACGCTGCGGCAGTGGGCTGAAGTAGTGTTCGTGCCGGGAGAGGCCAGCGAGAAAAAGGAGAGCAAACCGTTGCGCTATGTGGGGTTGCGACTGCTCAAGCCGCAAGGGGTTTTGTTTGCCGAGGGCAGCGACCGCAAACATTACGCGGTGGTGAGCAATTTGTGGGATTGGGAGGGGGCGAGGTTGTTGGAGTGGCACCGGGAAAAGGCTGGAACCATTGAGCACACGCATGATGAGGTGAAGAACGGACTTGGGGGAGGACACATGCCCAGCCAGCGATTTGCGGTGAACGCGGTGTGGTTCAAGATGGCCCTTTTGACTTACAACATCATCAGCGCGATCAAACGGATGTGCTTTGAGCCCGAGCACCGGAATGCGAGGTTGAAGAAATTTCGACTACTGCTAATCCATGTGATGGGGAGGATGAACCGGAACAACTGCGTGATGGGCCTGAGGATGCAGGCGAGCGTAGAGACGATCGGGCGGATGCAGAAGGTATGGAAGATCTTTGAACTGGCAACGCAAGCGACGGCTTCGGTGGCGTTGGGTCGAGGAGGGACAGGGTAACCACGCTCAAACAACGGGAGGAAAAGATGGGCCTATAGAATAGGCCAATGCGAAAGTCTGTACACAACAGGCACTTACAACGTTTTTACGGAGTTTAACCGAGGAAAATCGAGGGCGCACTTTTCTAAAGCGCCCCCTCCTGGCATCCTCGTTCCGAATTTTTTCTACTCCGCCGCTTAGGCGAGGATTTGGGTCCAACCAATTGCATTGACATGGATCAATGTTTCCGGAACCATCCCTGTCGTTAGCCGTTCTATACCTCCAAGTATGAAACATTCAAACCTACATACACCAATCTCAACATGATCCATAAATCAACACTCTGTGCTGTAGTCTTTGCCCTGGCGGGTTTTCCACTAGCCCTTCAAACAAGCGCCGGCTTATTTAAAATCGAC
>CALAPX010000370.1 GCA_937888355.1 uncultured Spartobacteria bacterium | reverse complement strand
CTTCGGGTTGTCGCTGGTAAGGCCGATCGCAATAACCTGCCCCATAATTGAAGAGATCGGACCAAGAAATGGACGAATGCCATCGGGAAGCGTTTCGCCAACGCCTTGGATGCGCTCGGCAACGATTTGACGGGCAAGATAGATGTCTGTCTCCCAATCAAACTCTACAAAGATCATGGAGAGTCCTATTCCAGAGAGTGAGCGGACTCTCTCCACATGCGTTGCGCCATTGACGGCGGTTTCGAGCGGGAGAGTTACAAGTGTTTCCACTTCTTCAGGAGCGAGCCCGGAAGCCTCTGTAAAAATGGTTACGGTCGGCCGGTTCAGGTCTGGAAAGACATCTACCGGGAGAGTGCCTAGAACCCAAGTTCCGTAGGCCGCTACCAGAGCGGCTATAGCCACAACGAGAAGGCGATTCCTGATGGAAAAAGCAATAATGCGGTCGAACATGGGCTCAGTGACTGTGTGAGTGTCCTTCTTCGGCGCTTGGGGATTCGGCACCCAGGAATTGAAGTTGGTAGTTTCCAACCGTCACAACATGATCCTCTGGGAGAACGCCCTCGATAATTTCTACAAGGTCGCCTGAGCGAATGCCCGCAACGATTTCACGTTTTTCAAACACGCCGTCCGAGCTTTCAACAAAGACAAAAAGGTTTCCAAGTGAGCCAAGGATTGCACGGCGAGGAACGGCAACGACAGGGAGTGGGTCCTCCAATGCAATGCGCAAAATGCCTCTGAAATTTGGACGCAGTCGATGGGTGGGGTTTGGAATTGCAGCATATAAGTGGAATCCCGGATCCTCAGCGGCATGGCCTGTGTCCAAGCGCTGAAGGATGCCTGGAAAATTCTCCTCCGGAAAGACGTCAAGCAGCAGTGCCGCAGGAGCGCCAATCTGGATCTTGTTCAATTCAGGTGATTGAAAAATCAGCCCTTGTGCTAGGAGTTGTGAATCATCGCCCACCTCCACCAGTGAGGTTTCCGGCGTGAACGCGAGTCCAGGCATCGTGTTTTGTCGGATGACATGTCCTGATACCGGAGAAGAGAGTGTTTGTGCCGGACTTCCCAAAGCAAGAGGTGTGACACGAACTACGGGGTCTCCCGATTGGACATGTTGACCAAGTTTTACAAGCACCTCGAGGACGCGTCCTGCGAAAGGAGCACTTACCGATCCGTGCTTTTCGGGTGGGACGACAAGGATTGCGGGGATCTCCACCGAAGGAGCAAGATCTACGATCGCTGCCTTGGTGGTTTGAAGGCCAAGGTTTTGGCGCTGGGATTTGCTAAGCGTAACAGGTCCTGCATGGGCTGAAATTCCCATGTCGTGCCCATGGTCATGGCCTGGACCAGCGCTAAGTGAGTGAATGGTTAAAAGAAGGATGAAGATTTGTTTCATAGGTCAATTCTGGAGGTTGGAATGACGTAGTTTCTGCGAATGGCCGGATGACTGGCTGCTGTGGATTCCAAGTCTGTAAGGGCGCTGGCCAACTGGGTTTGAAGGGAAATGCGATCCAAGCGAAGTTTTCCCAATTGTTCACGCACGGCGAAAAGGTCACGCAATTCCACGCGCCCCGCTTCGAACCCCGTTGTCATCTCCTCGGAGGCATTGATGATTGGGCTTAGTGTTTGTGAATCGAATTCATCAAGGCGTTTTTTCAACTTCTTGGTCTGGATTAACGAAGAGGCTAGGGCATTTTCTATTTCAAGCCTAGCCGCGCTGATTCGCGCGCGTGTTTCGTCAAGCACGGCTGTGCGTTCCTCCAAAAGGCCTTTCTTTTGATTCCAGACGGGTAGAGGGATTGAGACAGCGAGTCCAAGGAAATTGTCTGTGCCAAGGCCCTCAGGTTCATCCAGGTTTCTATCGTAGGTATATTGAATGCCAATGCGGATACCCTCCCAGGCTTCAGCTTGGGCAAGAGCGATTTCAAGATGCGCTTTTTCCTCCCCGAGAATAAGGAGATCGACGTCAGGGCGATGCATTATCGAAGGGTTCATATCGGTCAGGAGGTCAAGTTTCCGAATTCCACTATCAAGCGTGTCGGAAAGTGTGAGTATTTCCTTCGCCTCAAGCCCGAGAAGGGCTTTCAATTCAAGAAGAGTGAGTTCGCTTGAGAGACGTGTTGCGTCAAGTTCGTGTGAAATTTTGCGCTGGTCAACAAGCGCTAAACATTTCTCAGTGAGGCTCCCCTGACCTGCGGCAAAGCGTTCATCAGCAAGCGCAGTGGTTTTGTTGGCTGTTTGAAGAAGATCGGCAAGAATCGCTGCTCGCGAGACGGATGCAAGGAATGCAAAAATTGATGTTCGGACTTTTGCAATAAGAAGCCGTTCATGGTTTCGTATTTCCCTCAAGGAACGCAGGACATCGAGGCGAGCCGATTCTTTGGCGAGCGAGAGACGTGACGTGAGTGGGAATTCCTGAGCGATCCCCAATGAGAATGCTCCAGCACCTTCATTGCGGAAGACGACATCACTGAACCCCGAGAGCTCAAGTTCCGGGTTGATCCATTTTCCAGCTTGAGCCAGACGACCCTTGGCTTTCCAAACGGTGAAGCGTGCGGCTTTGAGGTCCCGGTTGTTTGTCAGGGCTGTTTGCACTAGGGATTCGAACCCCAGTGGGGAGGCCACCAGTGTCGTCATGGGAAGCAGAAACAATAGGCCTATGTAAGAATTGAAATAACGCATGGATAAAAAGACCGGCAGAAACGCGCCGAAACGTGGTTGATGTATAAGAAATCTCTTAATCTGTCATTAGAAAATGACAGGCCAGAAGGGGCCCAAGATGGGCTCAGGATATCTTGGGTGGTTGATCGATTTTCCTGGGACGGAATGGTGGAGGGATGAGGGATTCCTCAGAGGATGCCATAACCAAATGCTGTGGAATGAAAAGCAGGGATCCCTGTAACACTGCAGGGCTGTGTTCATGAGTTGAGCAGCCGTGGTGATGCCCCGAATGGGAAGGCGTATCCTGATCAGATGAAGCATGGCTGTGATCGCAAAGGGAAACGCACTGTTGCAACACGGCTGCCTCCCAGTGCTCGAAGGCATGAAGCAAATATGCAATGCACAAAAGGGCAAGGGCTGCTCTAAGAAGGCAACTGGTGTGAAGCGAAGCCACAGCTGTGTTTTATGTTTGGAGGACTTCTACTGTCACGCATCAAATAGGGCTGTATATGCCTAGTTTCAACATTGATCAGATGGCCGATGAAGAAAGCGGAGAAAATGCGATTGAGGGGAAGGCTCTCGGGGGTGATTATGGCACCGATTGGCATGTGAGCGTTTAGCTTTGCA
>CALAPX010000369.1 GCA_937888355.1 uncultured Spartobacteria bacterium | reverse complement strand
GATTGATTGGATTGCGATGGCTGAGCTTTTCGGAGCTTCTTGGTCGCGGGTGGCCTTCACTTGGCTCGATGTGATTCCTGTCGACCGCACGGGAGATGATCGCACAGCGCTGCGCCATGCTTTGAGGAGACTTGAGAGCGGGCGAATGATCGGGGTTTTTCCCGAAGGTGGGATTCGTGACGGAGCGCAATCGATTCTCTCCGGCGCGGAAATGCGAGAGGGAGCGTTTTTGCTCGCCGCGAAGTCCGGTTGTCCCGTTGTGCCGGTTGTCATTCTGGGCAGCGAGAGGCTGTACAATTTGAAAAACTGGAAACCATGGCGACGGGCACGGGTTTATATCGCCGTTGGTGAGCCGGTGAAGGGGGAGTCTAAATCAGGGAGAGGATCCACACGCACGCGACTGCGTGACGACACGGCGACGGCATTGATCAAGTTGAAGGATCGATTAATGGCAGACCATGCGCTTACGGAGGACGACTTGCCTCATTCTCCACAGGAGCGAATGCGCGAGCCATGAGACGTTTTTATGAACAATCGCTCTCATGGGTGGTGGATGGGGCGATGTGCAATATGATGCATCTTCTCCAATGGCGGCGGCGGTCAGACACCTGCACGCGGCGCGAATTGGAAGAGTATCTAAAGCAATGCGCCGCGATGAGTCGGGAGGAGTTTTTCGAGGTGCAGCCTGTCAGGCAACCAGTATTTGGAAACGGGTGGATCGAATGGGATAGCCCGCGCCCAAGCGGGCACCCAGAAAACGACCGGGTACATGTACGTTATTATCCGGCAAAAAAGAAAGACGCGCCCACCGTATTGATTCTTCATGCGTTGATGAGTGCTAGCGACATCGGCTACCGCCGCCTGGCTGCTTGGTTTAATGCTCAAGGGTGGGGTGTTGTATTCCCTCACTTGCCATATCACTATTCCCGCACGCCCCGAAAGACTTTGAATGGCGAGTTGGCTATCACCGCAAACCTTGTGCGGAACGCCGAGGGGATCCGGCAGGCAGTAGTCGAGTTGCGCCAACTGATGTGCCTGCTAAGGGGCTTGGGCACTCACAAGTTTGGGTTGTTGGGAACGAGTTATGGTGGATGGAATGGCGCATTGCTTTCATTTTTGGAGCCAGGGTTCCAGTTCCTTGCCCTAGTCCAACCAATCGTGAACACTGAGAAGGCTGTGTGGGAAAGTCCGGGATCGACAGTGATGCGTCGCGAATTGCGGGCAAGAGGGCATTTGCCAGGAAATACACGCCCGATCGATCACCTTGGATCTCCACTCCATGGCATGCCGCTCTGCGACCCTGGTTCGATTATAGTCACTGGCGGTGTTTACGACCGTATTTCTCCAATCGTTGACCTTGAGGAACTTGTGTCCCGCTGGAATGGTGTGGAATTGCTGCGCTCCCGTCAGGGACACTTCGGCTACAGGGCGCTGGGCGACACAATGAAACGCGTGGAGAAAATGCTCGATCGTTGAGGTGGGCCTTGCAACGCACAGGAAAAGGCATCATCTCTTCGGGATGAGATTCCAATTGCTGGCGATCGTCCTACTCATTCCAACTACCGTGGTGAGTGCTCAAGAGGCGAAAAAACGTCTTTTGTTTCCAGTTGCCCCCAAATCCTACACTGCGGAGTCCAGTTCATCCACCCCAGTGGGTCCCTCAGCGACAGTTGACCGGTTTTTTTCATCGCTCAAAGAAGGTAAACTGGATGAGGCATATGCCGATTTGGCGAAGATCATCAACATCCCGGGCCGTCCTGAAAGCCCGAAGGAGTTCAAGGATCGCACGCAACTCGCAATTGACAATTTTGGACCTGTAACCGGATACGAGGTGGTCGAAGCCTTGGCCGTCGGGAAGTCCCTCTTTCGCCAAACGTGCGTGTCCTTGAATGAGGACAGTCCCCTTCGCTGGAGGTTTTATTTTTACTGCTCCGGAGGGGAGTGGAAGCTGATCGATCTGCGTGTCGATGACGGGATTGTCGATCTCTTCGAGGAGGTTGCCCGCTCGCGCCAGCAGTAGGAGGCGGGGGGATGGAGGATAAAAAAACGAAAGCGACCGGGCAGGGGAGGCTTCTTTGGGGGTTGCTTGTTGCTTTGTCGGTGGTGCTGATCGTCGCCGGAGTCGGAATCTATTGGCTGCTCTCAGCGGATCTCACGCCGGTTGCAAGGCAGGCTTTGAAATCATCGTTGCCTGGTGCGCAAGTGGATGTGCAGGACGTGCGGATGAGTGCTCCTGGCGAGTTGGAGTTTTCCAATCTCGTGATTGCCGATCCTGTGACCGGACGCGAGTTGGTGCGACTAGAGCGAGGAAAGGCTTCATTCACCTTTGAGGATGTGGCTCGGCGTCAAATCGGTGAACTGCAATTGTTAAATCCGTTGCTGCGCATCTCTCCAGGTTGGTCCGGGGTATTGCCTGGAGTTGAAGCCGGCAGTGGTGGCGGTGCCCCACTGACAATCCGCCGAATCGTGTGTGATTACGGCGAGGTTGTCTATGAGGGAGCGGGAAAGCCGATGGTGCGTGCGAAATTCTGTCTGGATTGGTCCGATTTCAGTGCCGCGAAAGCAGATCCGGTGGAGTTGGTTCTGTGGGATGTTCAGGCTCTCGCCCCGGGGGCGGAGGTGCCATTTATGACCATTGATCTGGCACGTCTGACGGGAACACCGGTTGAGATGTTCGAGCAGTTCGCATTGCGTTCAGTTGCAATCAAAGGCGGTTTGCTGGCCCTTGGTTCGGCTATGGGCCAATTTGCTGCGCCTGCTGCTGCCGGTCATCCACCCAGCCCTGCGGGAGCCTCCTTCATGTGGAGGATCGGAAACCTGCAAATCCGCGATGTGAAGGCCTTTCTAGGAAATAATGCCTGGCAGGATGAGGGTGATGCGACGTTTGTCATCAATACAGATCTTGCTGACCTTTCGCCTGCAGAAATGACGCAGAAAATTGGCGGGACGATGCAGCAGGTTGAGCTGACGGATATCCTTGTTCCCTCGCCACGCGATCCATTCACCCATGTGCTGACACTCCGCAGTGTGTTCCTGGGGTTTACCCTTGCCGGAATTCTTCGCTCGGAGTTGGAGGAGGTGAAAATTCTTCATCCGGTCATCCATATCGGTGAGGAGCTCTTCGTTTATATGGAGGATGCCAGGAAGCGCTTTGCCGATGATGGACACAGCGGCGATGAACCGCAGGCCGGTTGGAAAATAAGGCGCCTCGAAGTGGCATTTGGCAGTCTGATTGTCGGGAGTTCGGGACGGAAGCAATACGGGTTGCCATTAAATTTTCACACGATTGCTGAGAATGTGGCGCTGGATGATCTTGCCTCCCTTTCTTTGAAGGGGGGACTCGAAATCCCAGCACATGAATACAAATTTCCGGCCTACCAAATCGAGGTCCAGACACACCCCGGCGAGTTGTTGTTTTCCTATCCCCCCGAACATGGGGTGGAAAATATCGTCGGTACTGTGGGGATTTCGAAGCTGCGCTGGCGTCAGTATGTCATGGATGACTCCTGGATCAGTGCGACATTCGACCGCACTGGCATCCATGCCAAATTCGGAGGGGCCCTCTTTTCCGGAATCGTCGGCGGTGGGCTCAGTTTTTTATTTGAGGATTCTTCACCATGGATCGGGTGGTTTAGCGGGACAGGGGTTGATTTGAGGCAACTCACGGATGTGATCGCTCCAGAGAATTTCAGTATGAGCGGCCCACTTGATCTTGTACTTCAAACGAATGCCCGTGCTCGTGACATCCAGCGCATCCAGGGAAGCTATTCCGCTCCCAGCCCAGGCAGAATGGAGATTCGCAAGATCGATGATCTCCTCGCGCGGATTCCTGAGGAATGGGCTGCGCTCAAGAAAAGCGCAATGCGACTGGCGCTAGAAAATATGCGGGATTTTGATTATGATCATGCCGGCGGCACTATTTCATTTGCAGGAGGGCAGGGGGAGATCGACTTGAAGTTGCAAGGTCCCCTTGGTTCCCGCAAATTCTCCACTTATCTCCACGCCGCAGGTTCCACCGGGAATCCGCCGACAGAGCCAGCCAACCCATGAAAACAACTCTTCTTCCCTTTGCCGTCTCACTTTTACTCGCTTCATGTGCCGCTCCAACGGTCAATCTTTCCACACCGGAGCCGGTGAAGGTCGATATTGAAATGCGACTCGATGTCTACCAGCACTCCGCTGCAGAGAACAGAAAGCCTGACAACGCAAAAGCATCAATCGATCCAGGTGCCGCACGCCGGAATCGCATGGCTGAGGTTCAAACACTCAAAAACTCCCGAGTCATCGGGGAGGGGAGGGATGGTCTTCTCGCGCTCCGGCTCGAGCCGACTGGAGATTACGGCGACTGGGCCAGGGCAACTGTGAGGGCTGAGAATGCCGACCGCATTGTTCTCATGAAAACCGAGGCCGCACAGTTGAGGTTGCCCCTCCCGAAAATCCAGAAGAAACAAGCCACTATAGCTCAAAAAATGGCCTTCAAAGGCGAATGGATCGAAGTCGAAAAAAGCGAAGACGTATGGGAATGGGTCCAGAAGGACGAGTAGGGTGATTCAAGCTGCGGGCGGTAGGCGGCATCGAAAAGCACGCAGAGGGGAACTACCGACCAGGCATTGACTCAAGGACTACTCCTTTGAGGTATTCGGTCTCGGGAAGCCCTAGGACAACCGGATGGTCTAGGGGTTGGCCGATCCGGTGGATGAGTCGCATATTGCGGCGGGCTTCGTGGAGACCTTCGGCGATCGCTGTTTCGAATTCATGTCCCGCGATGTGGTGGGAGCAGGAAAAGGTCGCGATGATGCCATTTTTTGAGAGGAGTTTGGCTGCTCGGGCGTGCAGGTCGCGGTAGCCGCGAAGAGCCTCCGCGGCACGTCCACGGGCTTTTGTGAACGATGGTGGGTCGAGGATAATGAGGTCGTATTCCAGCTTGTCGGGGCGTTTAAGGAAGTCAAAGACATCAGCCTGCCGTGCGGTGATGTTCAGGCCATTGCGGGTCGCGTTTTCGCGGAGCCGTGCGATGCTATCGGCCCCAGACTCGACCGCTGTTACTTCAGTGGCGCCAGCTTTTGCGCAAGCCATGGCGAACCCGCCTTGATTCGAGAAACAGTCCAGGACAGAGAGTCCCTTTGAGAGTGGGGCCACCTCGGTGTAGGACGCGAGTTGATCGAGATACAGGCCGGTTTTATGACCTCCAAGCGGATCGACAAGGAATCGAACGCCTCCGGTTTCGACTTCCAGTGGGCCGAGATTGGATCCCTCAAGGACCGATGTTTCCAATTCGAGCCCCTCGGACTTCCTGACCGGGGCATCGTTCCTTTCGATCACGCAAGAGACGCCAGTCACTTCGGCAAGCGTTGCTGCGATGGTGCTTTTGTGAATGTCCATCGCAAGGGTGAGTGTTTGAAGCACGATCACTGGCCCATAGCGGTCTGCCACAACGCCGGGCAACCCATCGCTTTCGCTCCATACCAAGCGGCAAAGATCCATGCGACAACCGGCGCGTTCCCGATACTCCAGGGCTTGGGTGATGCGGCGTTGAAAAAAGTCGGCATCAAGGTCTTGGCGGCGCCTTGAGAAACGCCGAACGGTGATTTGCGAATTTGAGTTGTAGATACCCACCCCGAGAAGATGGTCTTTGCCGTCTTTGATCGAAACGATCTCGCCATTTTGCGGGGTGCCGAAGGTTTTCAAGATCTCGCTGGCATAGACCCAATCGTGGCCGTGGAGAATGCGTGAGCGGGGTTTGACGACGATGCCACCCATTAGTTTGCCTCCTCTTGAGCGATTGGGTCCCATGAGAAAAATGTTGCCGCCTGGCCGAGATGGCGGCCGAGATTGTCGGTGACATTCCACACCGTGGCCCGTGCGATGAGAAACCGGTTTCCACTGCTTGAAATGCGAATTCCCGAGTAGTCGTCGATAAACCCCTTTTCGCGTACTTGCCTGAGAAATTCGGCTCGTTCATCGCGGTGAACGGGTTCCGCCGTCTGCCGGGAGGGAGTGGTTACAAAAGTATCCCAGTCCATTTCCCAGAGTTGCAGGGCAGTGGCGTTTCCATAATTCAAGACTTGGTCGTCATCAGCCCCCGCCGAGACCACAACAAATGGAGCGTCGAACAAGCGGTGGGCGTCCGCTTCGGCGTCGCCGCTCGGGTCAATAAGATGCCTGCCGGTACGGAGATGGTGAGTTTCAAGAAGCGTTGTGCCGTGCGAGACGAGCCATTCACGCTGCGATTGCCAGAGATTCATCGGGGGAGCATAACGTTGTTTTCCGTGGGTTGACGATGTCGAAAGCGTTTCTGCACTTGTTTCTAGGCTTGAGATGCGGTGACATCCACTCCGATGAAAACTGAATTGCGCGATGTTCCCGCCGGTCCGCCGGCCCTTGGTCCCTATTCCCTCGGTGTGGCTGCGGAGGGAAAATTTGTATTTGTCTCCGGCATGACGCCTTGGGATCCATTGACTGGACAAATCGAGCGGGGATCAATTACGCGACAGACCGAGCTTGTTCTGGAAAACGTCAAGAAGGTGCTCGCCTCAGCGGGAGCGGACTTTTCAAATGTTGTGAGTTCGCGGGTTTACCTCGCCGAGTTGACGAAGGAAAACTTCCAGGAAATGAACGCCGTTTACATCAGTTATTTCGGTGAATCCAAGCCTGCCCGTGCAACGATTGGAGCCCAACTGCTAGGATTCGATGTCGAGATTGAGTGCGTGGCTGTCCTGTGATGGGGCGGTTTTTTTAAATCTCTTTGCCTCGACTGGCATCCGGCAGGCGTTTAATAAATTGCACTGTTCTACATGATTACTTCGTCATCCTCTTCGGTCCGCACCGGTCCATGCCCTGCGCATCTCTGGATTTTTTCATCCATCGGTAAAAAAACCATCGTGGCCCTGACAGGCATCGCCCTGATTCTGTTTGTTATCGGCCACCTTTTGGGAAATTTCAGCATCTACCTGGGGCCGGATGCGATGAACCTGTATGCGGAAAAACTGCATGATCTCGGTCCGATTTTGTGGGTGATCCGGTTAGGGTTGATTGCAGTAGTTGTGCTGCACATCTACTTCACGATGCTACTCTGGAAAGAAAACAGAACCGCCCGCCCACAAAAGTACATCGCCTCCGATCCGATCAAGACCACGGTCTTTGCCCGCACCATGCGTTTGAGCGGATTGATCGTGCTGGCTTTCGTCATTTTCCACTTGGCGCATTTCACTGTGAGGGTTGTGGATCCCTCATTTCAGGAGATGCATACCCTGCTTGATGGGCGCAGAGTGCACGATGTCTACGCGATGGTTATCAAGGGATTCAGCAGTGCCCCGGTGGTCATTGTGTATGTGGTCGGATTGTTTCTTTTGACCTTCCACCTCAGTCATGGCATCGCAAGCCTCTTTCAGACTTTTGGAATCACAAACAGCCGAATCCGCAGGAACTACGAGTGTGCCGCTCGTGTGCTCGCTTGGGCGCTGTTCGCAGGTTACGTATCCATCCCGATTGCGGTTCTCGTGTTCGGGCTTGGGAAAGGAGTTGGACAATGACACTCGAATCAAACATTCCCGATGGTCCCCTTGAACAAAAGTGGACGAATTACAAAAACAACGCAAAGCTCGTCAGTCCGGCCAATAAACGGAAATTCGAACTGATCGTCGTTGGTTCCGGCCTCGCTGGCGCTTCTGCTGCCGCGACACTTGCCGAGCAGGGATACAAGGTAAAGTGCTTCTGCTACCAAGACAGTCCCCGTCGCGCGCACTCGATTGCGGCCCAGGGAGGCATCAATGCCGCGAAGAATTATCAGAATGACGGCGATAGTGTGTACCGTCTCTTTTACGACACAATCAAAGGGGGGGACTTCCGTGCCCGTGAGGCGAATGTCTACCGGTTGGCTGAGGTCAGCACCGATATTATCGACCAGTGTGTTGCTCAAGGGGTTCCATTGGCCCGCGAGTATGGTGGTCTTTTGGCAAACCGTTCCTTTGGTGGAGCTCAGGTCTCCCGTACCTTTTATGCGCGAGGGCAGACCGGACAACAGTTATTGCTAGGTGCCTATGCGGGATTGAGCCATCAGATCGCTCTTGGTTCGGTAAAAATGTTCCCGCGCACCGAGATGCTGGATCTTGTTGTGGTGGATGGTCACGCAAAGGGCATCGTGGTCCGTGACTTGAATACCGGTGAGATTACCACGCATGCCGGTGATGCCGTGCTGCTCTGCACCGGTGGGTACGGCAACGTTTTTTACCTCTCCACCAATGCCCGTGGCTGCAATGTCACCGCCACCTTCCGCGCCTACAAGCGTGGGGCGCTCTTTGCCAATCCCTGCTACACGCAGATTCACCCGACCTGCATACCGGTGAGCGGCGACTACCAGAGCAAGCTCACGCTGATGAGCGAATCGCTCCGCAATGACGGTCGCATTTGGGTGCCGAAGCGCAAAGAGGATTGCGGCAAAGAACCCGCATCGATTCCCGAGGAGGATCGAGATTACTATCTTGAGCGAAAATATCCCAGCTATGGCAACCTCGCCCCGCGTGATATTTCATCACGTTCCGCAAAGGAAGTCTGTGACGAGGGCAGGGGAGTCGGTCCTGGTGGTCTCGGCGTCTATCTTGATTTCAGTGATGCCATCAAACGCCTTGGCCAATCAACTATCGAGGAACGCTACGGGAACCTCTTTGAGATGTACCGGAATATCACCGGCGAAAATGCCTACGAGCGACCAATGCGGATTTATCCTGCTGTTCATTATACCATGGGCGGCCTCTGGGTTGACTACAACCTGCAGAGCAACATTCCGGGACTGCATGTCCTTGGGGAGGCGAACTTCTCAGATCATGGAGCCAACCGTTTAGGTGCCAGTGCTCTGATGCAGGGCCTCGCCGACGGGTATTTCGTGATTCCCTATACCCTTGGAAACTACCTCACCACGCAGTTTGGCAAGAAAGTCGATTCAAGCCACCCGGCATTCGAGCAGGCTCTCGCGGACACCAATGCCCGCGTGAAGAGGCTCATGGATATCAAAGGCACGAAACCGGCGGATGATTTTTACCGCCGTCTCGGGCTGATCATTTGGGATTACTGCGGGATGGCTCGTAGTGCCGAGGGCCTTAAGGAAGCAATTGGCAAGATTCAAGCCCTGCGCGAAGAGTTTTGGAGCGACCTCAGAATTCTCGGAACCGATGGAGGCATCAACATGGAACTCGAGCGTGCTGGCCGTGTGGCCGATTTCCTCGAGTTCGGTGAGCTCATGTGCCTGGATGCCCTCGTGCGGGACGAGTCGTGCGGCGGACACTTCCGTGTCGAGCACCAGACACCTGAAGGTGAGGCGCTCCGCAACGATGAGAATTTCTCCTTCGTGTCGGCATGGAAATACGAAGGAGACGGCAATATGCCCTCACTCATCAAGGAACCACTCGTTTACGAGAAGGTGAAACTGGCAACCCGAAGCTACAAATAATCCGCCCATATGAAATTTCATCTTAAAGTCTGGCGCCAGAAAACATGCAAAGCCCCCGGCAAACTCGAAGAATATGTGGCTGAGAACATTCCGGCCGAGGCTTCGTTTCTAGAGATGCTTGATATCGTAAACTCCCAACTCACGGGAAAAAATATCGAGCCCATCCAGTTTGACTCTGATTGTCGTGAGGGAATTTGCGGTACTTGTTCCCTGACTATCAATGGCATTCCACATGGCAAGGGGCGTGGCACCACTTGCCAGCTTTACATGCGCAATTTCAAGGACGGCGAGACGATCACGATCGAGCCCTTTCGGGCCGATGCATTTCCTGTCCAGCGCGACTTGGTGACGAATCGCTCCGCATTCGACCGCGTGATCCAGGCTGGCGGGTATATCAGTGAACGGTGTGGTTCAGCTCCCGATGCGAATGCCGTGCCGATTTCCAAGGTGATTGCAGACCAAGCGATGGATGCTGCCGCCTGTATCGGTTGCGGTGCTTGTGCCGCCGCGTGTCCGAACAGTTCTGCGATGCTTTTTGTCAGTGCCAAGGTCACGCACTTGGGTCTTCTTCCTCAGGGCAAACCTGAGAAAAGCCGCCGGGTGCTGAACATGGTGCACCAGATGGATGAGGAGGGCTTCGGCAATTGCTCAAATTACTACGCCTGCGAAGCCGTGTGCCCTGCCGGTGTCCCAGCCTCCTTCATCGGGCGTATGAACCGTGAGTTCACTGCCGCCTCAGTGAAGGAAATGGTCGGCATGTCGGTCTAAGGGCCTAGAGCCAAACATTTCCGGTAATTATGCTGGCGTGAGGCGTGGATCGCCTGGCTTCCAGATCTCCCAATGAAAATTATCCGTTACGCTGATCCCGACAGTGGGATTCATTATGCGATCCAGCATTCAGGGGGCCGCTTCGAACGGCTTGTGGGTTCGATTTTCGATCGCTTGAAACCTAGTGGTGAGGATGCCCGGATGGCCAAGGTCCTCGCTCCAGTCGAGCCGAGGGCGATTTTTTGCATTGGACTGAATTACCGACGCCACGCCGAGGAAACTGGCGCCAGGATTCCATCGAAGCCCGTGTTATTCATGAAGTCTCCCGCCGCCGTGCAGCACCCCGGCGACCCGATCGAGATTCCCGTGCATTTGCCCAGCACCAAGGTCGATTACGAGTGCGAGTTGGTCGTGGTGATCGGCAAAAAGTGCAAGAACGTCTCTCGCGACCAAGCGATCCATCACGTGCTCGGTTATACGTGCGGTAACGATGTCAGTGCGCGGGACTGGCAGATCGAGTGGGGTGGAAGCCAGTGGTGTCGGGCCAAAACGTTCGACACCTTTGCCCCGCTTGGACCATGTCTTGTCACGCCGGATGAATTGACGAACCCCAATGCCCTTGGGATTCGCACGGTTCTGAATGGGGAACCAGTTCAGGAGTGGAATACATCCGACATGATATTTGATATTCCCGACCTCATTGCCTTCCTAAGTGGAAGCACGACGTTGCTTCCCGGAACCGTGATTTTCACCGGCACACCGCATGGGGTTGGCATGGCCAGAAAGCCGCCAATCTGGCTCAAGCCCGGAGACACTGTGAGCATTGAAATCGAGGGCATCGGGGCGCTGACGAACCCGGTTGTAGCTGAAGGTCTCGAACGCTCATGAATCCTGTCCAATCAGCAACACGGCTTCTTCTCGTGTGCGGATGCGTGCTCATCGTGACGGGCGCGAGTCTCTTCGCTTGCTACAGTCATGGGGCATCCTCGCCCGATGGGACGGGAAAATTTTTCATGGGTCGGGAAATTTCAAAGGTCATGGGGCATGAAGGAATCGACTGGTTAGAACGCGATAATCGTGAAGACGAGGAGGCTCCCAGTCGTGCAGTTGCCGCCTTGGGGTTGAAGCCAACGGATATTGTTGCGGATATCGGTGCGGGGTCGGGATTCCATACCTTCCGGATCGCCCCATTGGTTCCTCGTGGTCGCGTGGTTGCGGTCGATATCCAACCGGAGATGCTCGCTCACCTAGAGACCCGCGCCAATGCGCTTGGTCTCAAAAATGTCGAACCCCACGCTGGAGCGGTGGACGGGGTTCGTCTGCCTGACGGGTCGATCGACCTTGCCTTGATGGTCGATGCCTACCATGAATTTTCGCATCCTGCCGAAATGCTTGCATCGCTGTTGTCTGCCCTGCGCCCAGGCGGAAGGATCGTTCTCCTTGAGTTCCGTGCCGAGGATCCCAATGTTCCGATCAAGCCACTGCACAAGATGTCCGAACAACAAATCCGCTTGGAGCTCGAAGCGGCGGGGTTTGATTGGAAAGTCACGCACGACTTTCTGCCGTGGCAACACATGGTGGTATTCGAAAAGCCACGGACGAACCACTAAAGGCCCCCGCATTTTGGCCCAGTGTTGCAGAACGTGAAGGGCAGCCCCTTAGCGGGTCGATTGTATGGTCTGACGAATCAATTCGCGTTCCTCTGACGCTGGAACGCTGCTCATCGGCTTGCCTGCCAGGTGATACCAGTGGGCGGCATTTCCTGAATCTCCCTCATCGCGGTGGAGCATGGCGTGAATCCAGTCGGCAAGCGGTGACCCCTCATGTTTCTGGGCAAGCGCGTGCGCCTTGGACCAGTTGCCCTGTTCATGGGCCTCAAGCGCCGCAAGGCAATCGGCACGGAGGCTCATGGGAGATCCTCGCCAAGGAATGTCATGCGTTGAAGAATCAGGGGACGTGGCAGAGATCCCTTGGTTTCGACGCGGACATAGCGGGCCTCACGGCCGGGCACATTGATGCCGGCATGGAAGGTTCCAAGAGTGACAAGCCACTTTTCCTGCCAGTCGGGTGCCTGCCAGACCTGCTCCCAAGATTTCCCATCCTTCGAGATCGACAGGATCAAGCCTTCGCTCCGGCGGTCGGTACTCCTGTTTTCGATCAACACGGCGTTGATTTTCTTCATGCCCTTGAGGTCGATAACAGCCCACGGATTTTCCTCTGTGTCGGTATGGAATGCGTACCCGTTTTTTGCGGGGTTGCCACGGAAGAGGTGCGAGTGGTCGGATGGCTGATCGTGTTGGCAGCTGGAACTCGTGGTCAACGTGGCCTCCCCACCGATGTCATCTCCGAATTCAGACATGTTGTCGGAGATTACCTTGGCGTGTCCCAACAGCGTTCCGGGTTCGATAGGAGCATTCATGGTGAGCTCGATGACAGTCACCGGTTTCACTTGGTCGTTTTTGGCAACGGCCACCGATAATGAGTCATCAGTTTGGCTGAACTCCACGTTGGCGCCGTCTAAAGTGCGTGCAGCGATGATTTTTCGTGGCATGGGATCAAATGAGAGCCGGTCGTCCTCAGGCCACTCATAAACATGAAGGTAGAGTTTGTTTCCCTTGTGGCAGCTCCCCCCCCACTTGCCGTTTTTGTAGGGGCCACCTCTGGTTCCGTAGATGGCATCGCCATACTTTTCAAGCCATGCACCCACCGCTTTGACCGATCTCAATTCGCCATCGGCGAGCGTGCCATCTGGGCGCGGGCCAACATTGAGTAACAAGTTGCCGCCCCCCGTTGTGCAACTGACCAACATCTTGATGCATTTATCAGGGGATTGGAATTCTTCCTCCCCACGGTAGGACCAGCCTTTTCCAATATGAATGCAGGATTCCCAGTCATCGTAGATGTCCATGGAGCCGATCCGCCCCTCGGGGGTGTAGTAGTCCCCCTTTGTCATTTTAGCGATTTCCTTGGTGGCAGGGCCCTTGTCCTCCGGTGTTGAGGGGCCGCAGAACTTTGCGGCGCGGTTGTTTACCAACATTTCAGGCTGGAGATCATACATCATCGAAAATAAGTCATCGAAACGCCACTTGCTCCAGTCGCGTCCCCCGACATGGTCGAACCACAGCACGTCTACCTTGCCGTAGTTGGTGAGCAATTCCTTGATCTGGGCGCGATACCACGCGTCGTACTTTTTGTTGTCTCCAACAAGGTAATCAGGGTGGTACCAGTCACGGGTCGAGTAATAGAGGCCCATGGGCATTCCATTCCGGTGGCAGGCATCTGCAAAGGCCTTGACGATATCGCGTTTGTAGGGCGCGTGCATGATGCTGTAGTCAGACATCTTCGTGTCGAACATCGAAAATCCGTCATGGTGTTTTGTGACAAGCACCATGTATTTCATGCCTGAAGCTTTGGCTAATTTGACCAGAGCATCGGCGTCAAATTTTTCGGGGTTGAATTGTTTGTAATACTCATCGTATTCGGGGTCGCTGGTGCGAGGGCCGTGTTTGTTGATGTCCCATGGGCGGTTGCCTTCCCGGCCCCAGCCGATTTCCTTTTGACCAATCGTGCAGGGTCCCCAATGGATAAACATGCCGTACTTCCCGTCGCGGAACCACTGCATACGTTCGGTGCGTTGCTCGGGGGATTCAGTGAGTTGAGGGACTTTTGCCAAGGATGGGCTGGGTTCAGTGGGAGTGGTGGCGTGAGACAGAAAAGGGCAAAGTAAAAGAGCCGCGATGATGTGTTTCATGGATATTGTGATTCTAGAAAATGGGGAGCGATGAAGCTTGATTGAGAAGATATCGTATCAAACAGAGGCAAGGAGCCCTTTGTATTAAACCCTCATTTTTGTGTACAAATTCGGGGAGGATTTGCAGGCTGCCACTACATTTGAGAGCCCAAATGCTGGGTTGCTATGCGCGAATGCCTGCCATCAATTATTTGAAAAAACAGATCCGAGGTCAGCCAAAGAAATGCCGAGAATTTTTTGAGCGATGGGTTCAAGGGCAGCCTGCGCGCCGCGGAAATGCATTGTTTTTTGGGTATGCACCAGGATTTGGCCGGGGTTGAGAGGAAGGGCGGGAGATGAGCTTTCAAGTTCATAAAATGGGCCCAAAGGGGGTTCTCCAGGAGTGGTAGGGCCATCGTTGTAAACATTAATGAGATCCCCTTGGTAGGGGTTTTCGTGATCCATCCACTGCGAGCGCACATAGGGAAACGAAGAGGCATTTGGGTGGGGAAGGGTATGAATGATTGTCAGCAAGCCCCGCGAAGGATCGTAAGCTGCAGCCACACCTGTGCTCCGGGAGGGAGGAATGCCAATTTTCGAACGGAAGGCGCCATCGGCTTTCATGAAGACAGCCCGGTCTGTCACGGCAAGCCTGTCGGGGCCGAGTTCCCCGAAGTAATCGGTGTTCACAGCGGAACCATTGCCTGGGTTCAGGGGGACGATGGAGATCACATCCGGGCCATGCTTGAACATGCCCAGAAGCCATATGGAAACGAGGCCCTTTTCAGGAGTCCAAGGGGCCGATGAGCGGTTTGTGATTGAGTTGTTTGTCTTATAAGCGACGTGGGTGACTCCCCTGGGGATATGACTGCCGAGCATGTGCACGATTTCTGTATCGGCGAGCAATTCCACGGTGCGATCGATCTCAAAGGCCAACAGGTTGCCGGCTCGGTTGGTGAGTTCGGCATGTTTCTTGAAGGTGATCCGGCGATCATCCTTCGACACGACATCAAACGGTTCAGTGTCCAGAAGTGCCGGTGTTTTCCAGTGCTCAAACTCATACGGTGCCGGCGCTGGCGGAAAAAATAATGCATATTGTCCACCCTCCGGGCCCAACCAGAAGCGTTCCTCACCTCCGAAGATATGGATATGCTTGGCGGTTCCGGTGCGATCTGATTCCAGGTTGATTCCGGCCGCGATATTGTTGCGGTGGATCCACCCCATGCTTGCACTATCCGCCCCCCCGTCTGTTGAAGTCATCACTCGTCCCTGCCATGCGGGAGCCACCGCCACACGCGCCCCGGTGGCTTTGTCTTCCAAGACGTGGATTTCGGTGTGCGATTTTAAAAACGAGAGGTCCTCAGTAAAACTCGGAACCTTTGAACATGCGCCAACCAAGAGGATCAGGGAAATGCCCGTGAACCTTATCAAGTGGGATGGTCGGGATCTTTTCATGGCTTAAGTATCCAATCATTATTTCTGCATGAGCAAGCTGGAACTTGTGTAAAAAGACGCCAACCGGATTTTTTGAAAATTATTGATCTCGATAGGCAAGTGGAGATGGTGATGCGATGAAGTGGTTCGTCGTTTTTTTAATCTTTTTATCCATGAAGATGCTCTCATTGCATTCCGCTCCGTCAACATCCACTGCACACAATTCCGGAACCCTCCTCACGGGGTTGGATCGCGTCAAGGATTGGGAAAACATGGCTCCGGGAGTTTGGCGCGCACGAATCGGAGATTCCGAAAAAGAGCTTTCGTACACCGATCTTGCTGCGCGGTCGCCTCGCATGGAGGCATTGAATCGACTGCCTGAGGTTCCATTTCCTTTTGCTAAAGAGCCAGTCTCCTCACTCTGCAATGACGGGCTTGTGCATGTCCGGATTCCATGTGGTGCGGATGAGTCGATCTACGGATTCGGTCTCCAGCTTGACGGAATCAATAAAAGCCGCCGAGTTCTGGATTTGAATGTGGATCACTGGGCGCGTGGCGGAGGGCGGACCCATGCCCCGGTGCCGTTTTACATTTCTAGCAAGGGCTATGGTGTGTTTTTCAACACTGCCCGATTTATCAAAGTTCATGCCCAAGTCGGAAATAGAAAAGACTCTCCCAATAATCCCACCCCGGTAGACCGCAACCCGCCACCGCAGGAGCCGGCAAAAGGCCCATGGATGGCTCAACCTCCCGGCGATGCGGTCGAGGTGAACCTGCGCGGGCAGGGGGTGGAGGTTGTTGTTTTTAGCGGAAAAAACCTTCTGGATATTGTTTCCCGCTACAATCTGTTTTGCGGTGGGGGAGCCATGCCTCCTCTTTGGGGTTTGGGTTTTTGGCACCGAGTGCCAGCCAGTTTCAATGCCGAGCAATCAACAAAAGAGGTTGAGGAATTTGCCGCTCAAGACATGCCCCTTGATGTGCTTGGCCTCGAACCTGGTTGGATGACCCGCTCGTACCCCTGCACCTTTGAGTGGCAAAAACATCGCTTCCCCGATCCTGCCGGATTTACCAAGGCAATGTTTGAGCGCGGAGTGCGCCTGAATCTCTGGGAAAACCCTTATGTCTCTCCCGAAGGGAAGCTCCATAAGAGCCTTGAACCCCTGTCCGGATCCCACATGGTTTGGCTTGGTATTGTGCCTGACTTAATGCTGCCCGAAGCAAGGCAATTACTGTGCAAACACCATGCGGACGAGCATGTCTCGATTGGCGTGAGCGGCTACAAGATCGATGAGGTTGACGGGTATGACCAATGGCTCTGGCCCGAGCATGCGGTCTTTCCATCCGGCACGCCTGCAGAATCCATGAGGCAGGCGTATGGCTTGCTGTGGCAGAAAATGCTCTTGGAAGAACTTTTCCGTGAGTCAAACACGCGCACATGGTCGCTTGTCCGTTCCAGCAATGGCGCTGCATCCGGGATGCCATTCACGCTATACAGCGATTCCTACAACCACGCGGAGTACATCACAGGCCTCTCGGCAGCTTCGCTAAGCGGCATCCTATGGAGCCCTGAGGTCCGTGGAGCGGGTTCGGCGGCTGAGTGGTTGGCACGCATCCAGACAGTGTGTTTCTCTCCGCTTGCTATGCTCAACGCTTGGGCTTCCGCCACCAAGCCCTGGGAGTTTCCAGAAGTTACCGACCAGGTTCGTGCCGCCATTCACCTCCGTATGCGACTTCTGCCGTACCTTTACGCGGCATTTGCTGATTACAACCAAAAGGGGATTCCGCCGATTCGGGCGATGATCTTGGAGGAAGCTGCCCCAACGCCTGTTGTCCAAAAGGCCGATGAAGAGTTGGATGATGTCAATAATCCATACGCCGATGGAGGGATCCGGATTATCGAACAGAACGACCAGTTCATGTTCGGGCCATCGATTCTAGTTGCTCCATATTACGGTGATAAATCTCAAAAACGAGAGGTGCGACTTCCCAAGGGCGATTGGTATGATTTTTACACAGGTGAGTTTGTTGGGAACGGTTCAAGTATCGAGGTGGCTACTCCGGAGCGAACGCCTCTTTTTGTGAAAGACGGGGCTGTTATTCCCATGCTCGCAAAGGCTATCAATAATACCCGTAATGCCTATGGGCATCCCCTTGAAGTCCGGCATTATGGCAAGAGCTCAGGTTCTTTTGCCCTCTACGAGGACGATGGGAATTCTTTCAACTACGAGAATGGGGAATTTGGAATCCGAGAGCTTTCATTTGTGGATGGCAAAGGATCCGAAGCAATTGCGAAAAGCGGCCCGCGTCTCTTTGGAGATGTGAGCTCCTGGGTTCAGATGGGGAATTGATTCTCGCGGATTTGGTGCCCAGTGCGGGGAAAATACCGATTTGGTTCTGGGTGCCAGTTTTATCGGCAACAGCTTCATTTCGTCCTCCTTCAGCCCATGGCAAGTCCAGCCCGTGCCTGAGCCCGAAACCTGGGCCACGGCAGCGCTCCTGCTCATCGGCGGCGGAGTCTACCTCCTGC
>CALAPX010000368.1 GCA_937888355.1 uncultured Spartobacteria bacterium | reverse complement strand
CCTTGCTGATCTCATCTTCAATGGCAATAGCTATGCCGAGCTTTAATAGACTCGCTGCTCGGTGTGGTTGGTCTGGATCCAAGCCGTGTTCCCATTGCGCGCCTTGAGTTCGAATGCGAATAAACGCCGAACGCCCGGGAGCCGCGTAGTCATCGAGTGCTCGACGTGCGCTCTCATAAGAGGTGAGTTGCTCTGTCGTCCAATCAGACTCGCCCGAATCGGCAGCATTCACCCCCGTCATGCTGGTAATTATGTAGCACTACGCGCGTGCCTCACCGAGGATCGACAGTAAGAGTGGTCTTGGATCTCGCCCTGTTAGTCGGCAGGCCGCAATAGAAAGGGACAACTTCCCAATTCCGTGCGTGGTAATACTGCCGCGACACTTTGGTAGAACTGGAGTCGGCGTGCCTACGTCGACGATTATTGCGTCCGGGCGCACGCGGGCTGCATCGGAGAGCGCCTTGCGAAGATCGGCGCTCCTCCAAACCTCGCTCACCTCGATGACAAGGTCCCGATCGGATCGGGCGACCACGGTGTCGATGAACTGGATATCAAGGCCAAATTCAAGGAGGTGGCTGCCGATGGACTGCGGAGTCACACCTATCGCAGATCCTCGCGCGGCACCGAGTCTCAGCACATCAACTCGTGATTGAGTCAAAGTGGCATCCCCTTGCGTGAGCAGAGAAAGTTCTGCCGCATCGGCCACAAGTATTTCGTCGCCTTGCACGTTGACGTGTGTGTTCGGCTCACGCCGCAAGTTCATGAGTTGAGCCCTGCGCTTGGCTGCTGTGATGAGCACTGCGGGCAGGAGGGTGCCGTTTGCAACGGCTTCGAAGATCGCCTTCGCGGCGGATTTAGTGGCCCGCTCCTGGTCGACCGCGCCTAGGCAAATGATGTCGGCGCCCGCAAGCAGGGAAGCAACAGCAGCGTGCATTGGAAATTGTCCGGATGTTTCCAAAATCGCTCCCATGTCGAGAGCGTCTGTCACGACGACGCCTTCAAATCCGAGATCACCACGCAACAGGTCGGTCGTTATTGCTCGCGACAAACTGGCGGGTGCATCCGTGTCGATGGCCGCGACCAAGAGGTGCCCTGTCATCACCGAGCCGACACCTGCTCCGATGGCGGATTTGAATGGAAGGAGTTCGCGCGCTCGAAGGAGCTTGACGGACGCGGACAGAGTGGGAAGAGATGCGTGGCTGTCAATATGTGTGTCGCCGTGACCGGGGAAGTGTTTCGCCGTGGCGATGACACCGGTCGACTGAAGTCCTGCGATAAATGCACCGACATGCATCGCCGCCGAATCCGCATCCGCGCCAAAGGACCGCATGCCAATCACCGGATTGCGCGGGTCGACGTTTACATCGGCTACCGGCGCAAAATTCCAGTCGACGCCCGCAGTGCGCAACATCTCGCCGATGAGTCGCCCAGTTGCGCGAGTGACCTCCGGGTCTGCAATGACACCAAGAGCAAAAGGAGAGAGGAAAGACGAACCGGTATCTGCTTGAAGTCGAGTCACCTCGCCGCCCTCTTCGTCAACGGCGATGAGCAGATCAGATGAGACCATCCGCAATGCCTTGACGGTTGCACGAGTTTGCTGCCGGCTGCCGCTGGCATCTTGAAACAGGCATACAGCGTGCACGCCTTGGGCAACTGCGCCCAGCACCCATGGTTCGACCGGGTAAGCAATGACCCCGGGCATGAGCGCACCCCACACCAAAGTTGAGAGATCAGTGTTCATCTGACTTCCCTCCTTTCGAGCCGCGCGCGTAGGTAGACGGCATCAGCAGCCTAATGACTGTTTTCTTCAGTTCTCCGTGGGTGCGGAGTATGCTGCGCGCTAATCAGAAGAGCACATCCGGTGACGAACCCTCATACGCAACACGGTGAGAAGGGATGGACTGGTGACAAATTCGGGGCCATCGCCGGTGCGCGGCCGACAGCCGTCGGAAGTCATGGACGCGATCCTCGATGCCGTTGCTGAATCGTCGCCGGATGATTTGGCGAGGGAGCCCCAAGTCTTTCGCGACAGGGCATTTGCTCGGGTGGATATTCCCAAGCACATAGACAAACTGCTGCCCATCACCACACCCAAGATTTGGATTGCACTCGTCGGGGTGGCGGTCCTGCTACTCGCCGGAGTCATCTACGCAGCGGGAACGCCTCTGGTGATGTCCGTTAAGACGGTCGGTCG
>CALAPX010000367.1 GCA_937888355.1 uncultured Spartobacteria bacterium | reverse complement strand
GGTCGTGACGGGGTCCATCTACCTCCTGGGTGTAGTGATGAGCTTCGGTGCCGTTGCCGTGGTGCGCATCGAAGTCCCAGATGGCGATGCGTTTAACTCCCCTCGCTTGGGCCGCCAGAGCAGATAGGGCGATCTGGTTGAGGTAGCAGAAACCCATCGCTTGACCGCTGGTCGCATGGTGACCCGGAGGTCGCATGAGGGAGAATGCTTTTTTCCCCGCCAAGGCGGCGTTCATGGCGGCCAGGGCTGACCCCACTCCGCGACGGGCATGATCAAAGATGCCTTCAAACCATGGGGTATCAGGGTCGAAATCCCGTTCCCGGTGGAATCGCTGAAGATGGGCCGAAGTATGGGCGAGTAGTAGATCAGCCTCAATGGCAGCAGGGGCCACCTGCCAGACCCAATCCGGATGTGCCGTCCGCAGGTGCTCTGCCGTGCGCAACGTGCGAGCCGGTTGCTCCGGACGCATGGCGGAGCCGTATTCGGCACATTGAGGATCGTGAAAGATGAGCATTGAGTAAATGGCCGCAAAAAGGCGCGGAAGTCGCAAGAATCGAAGACTAACCAGCGAGGATCAAGTTGGAGTGTTTTTAGTTTTTGCGCTTTATGCGCCTTTTTGCGGCTATCACACCTGATGAAAGTTGTCGTGCTATGTTCCGGGGGGATGGATTCTGTGACTGCGCTCCATTGGGCGCAGCGCGAACACGTGGTGACGGCGGTCTTGAGTTTCAATTATGGCGCCAAGCACAACGACCGAGAATTGCCGTTTGCCGCGGAACATGCGGCGCAACTCGGGCTGAGGCACGAAGCGATTGGCTTGGATTTCGTCAACCGGCTGTTTGCCTCCAATCTGCTCAAAAGCGGGGGTGCAATACCCGAGGGCCACTACGAAGCCGAGAACATGAAACAGACGGTGGTGCCGTTTAGAAATGCGATCATGTTGTCCATCGCCGGCGGTTTTGCGGAGAGCGTCGGCGCCGAAGGGTTGGTGATCGCAGCGCATGGCGGTGACCACGCGATTTATCCGGACTGCCGCGAGGAGTTCATGGCGGCGATGAGCGACGCGATGAAGTGTGGCACTTATGCTGGAATCAAACTACTGCGCCCGTTCATCTCGAAGACCAAGGGAGAGATCGTAATCGCGGGGGCCAGCCTCGGGGTGGAATATGCTCGCACTTGGTCGTGCTACAAAGGCGGCGAAATTCATTGCGGCAAATGCGGCACCTGCGTGGAGCGGCGCGAGGCGTTTATAGATGCCGGGGTGGCCGACCCGACCGAGTATGCCAGTTACGATCCATTGCCCGAAAAGCCTCAATCCACTTAACCGCGGATTCCACGGATGAACTCGGAAAAAGAAATATTTTTGGCGAATCCCTTGCCTGGCATGCTTCGTATTATTGTAGGGCGGGGTCTCCGCCCCCCCCTAAGGCTTCCGTTATGTTTATCAACGGCGGGGTTTAGAAACCCCGCCCTACAACTCCAAACATGGGATCAAACACCGCCATGCTGATTTCCGAGATATTCCATTCTTTACAAGGAGAAGGCGAACTGACCGGAGTGTCTTCGGTGTTTGTGCGGACGAGTGGCTGCAACCTGCGCTGCAATTGGTGCGACACGCCTTATGCGTCGTGGAATCCGGTAGGGAAAGACATGAGTGTCGTCGAGATCGTCAGTGCGGTGCAGTCGTTTCCGGCGAAGCATGTGGTTCTGACCGGCGGTGAACCGATGGTCGCGAAAGCAATGCCGGAGTTGGCGAGGACGTTGAAGCAACTGGGTTATCACCTCACGATTGAAACGGCGGCGACGGTGTTGCCGGAAGGGATTGTCTGCGATTTTGCCTCGCTTTCGCCGAAACTCTCCAACTCGGCGCCGGATAAACGACTGAGTGATGGTTGGCGGGAAAAGCACGAAACATTGCGCTGGCAACCGGAAGTCGTGCAGACTTGGGTTGAGGGCTATGACTATCAGTTTAAGTTTGTCGTGGCGCAGCCCGAGGACGTGGACGAAGTCGAGGCACTGCTTGCTGACCTGCCGAGTGAGATCCCTCGACATAGAGTGCTGTTGATGCCGGAAGGCATCTCGATGGATGCTTTGCGGGAGCGGGCCACTTGGTTGCCCGAGTTGTGCAAGGCGCGCGGTTATCGTTATGCGCACCGGTTGCACATCGAGTTGTTTGGCAACACGCGTGGCACATGAAACCCCGCCTGCCCAGGCTTCTCCCAAATGTTACGCCTCCACGTAAACTTTCCGAGGAGCTGACTGACCTGCGCACGAGGTTGGGTACGCGGCCGGTGACCCTGCGCGAAGTGATCTATGTGCTCCGGGGCCGGGCCTATACCTTGCTGCTCATTTTGCTCGCCCTGCCCTTCACCACGCCGATTCCCCTACCCGGTTTGTCCACTCCGTTTGGATTAGCGATCGCCTTCATTGCGTTGCGCTTGGCGCTGGGCCAAAGGCCATGGCTGCCGATGAAGCTGCAGCGCAAGCAATTGCCGGCGGGATTTTTCGACAAGGTCTTTGCGGGGGCGGGTCGGGTGATTCGGATATTGGAATCATTTTTGCGACCTCGGTTGGCGGTGATCAGTGCGAGCGGCGCAGTGCTGCAGGTGCATGCGCTTTTCATTCTAATATCCGCGCTGGTATTGCTCCTGCCGTTGCCGATTCCGTTCAGCAATACTTTCCCGGCTTGGACGATATTGCTACTCGCCGCCGGGATGCTGGAGCGGGATGGTCTTTTTATCCTGCTCGGCTATGTGACCTTTGTCTTGGGCACGGCTTATTTCATTCTTCTGGGCGAAGCGGCCGAACAGATGATGAAGGTGATCATGCAATGGGTGTCGGCTGGCTAAAACATTGTTTTGTCACGAGTGGCGGACGAAATTAGAATGCTACGCTGAGATGACCCAACTGACCAAACGTCCGCCGAACATCCTCATGGTTGTGGCCGACGATCATCGGCACGACTGCCTGCATGGTGATCGGATCAATGGTCCTGCGACCCCGACGCTTGATGCGTTGGCAAAACGGGGAACGAAATTCTGTGGGGCGCGGATAATGGGTGGCGACACTGGAGCGGTGTGCGTGCCGAGTCGGGCTGCGTTGCAGACCGGATGTGGTTCACGTCGGGCTTTGGCTAATCCGTTGTCGGACATTGTGAGTGAGCGGCACCGAATAAACGCCGACCGCACGCTGTTGGGTGAAGCATTTAAGGCGGCGGGATATCGCACGCATGCGGTAGGCAAGTGGCATAATGATCCTGCCTCACTCAATCGCGGATTTGAATCCGGATCGGCCTTGTTTCTGGGCGGGATGAGCCAGCATGAAAATCCGCCGCTGCATGAATATGATTCCAGGGGCGAATACCCTGCGACCAACGCGGTGAACACACCGGGATTTTCGACGGAATTGTTTGCAGACGCCTCGATCAAGTTCATCGAAGAATCAAACCACGGAACCGCACCTTTTTTGCTCTATTGTGCATTTACTTCGCCCCATGATCCTCGCACTCCACCGAACGATTTTCGGCAACGCTATCGAGATCAGGATATAAAATTGCCGGAAAATTTTATGCGGAGTCATCCCTTCGACAATGGTGAACTAGGTGGTCGTGACGAACAGTTAGCTCTCTTGCCACGTGATCCTGATGTGACCCGGCGGCATCGGGGTGATTACTATGGGATGATTGAACACCATGATCATCATTTCGGTCGGATGGTGCTCGCACTGGAACGCACGGGGCAGTTGGAGAATACGGTTATCGTCTATGTGTCCGATCATGGTCTCGCCTTGGGGTCGCATGGACTGATGGGAAAACAAAATCTCTATGAGCACAGCGTGCGCGTGCCTTTAATTATGAGCGGTCCAAGAATTCCGACGGGTAGAATTGTTGCCGACGACGTGTATTCCTTCCGGCTTTTTGCGACGCTATGTGACTTGGCCAACGTGCCGACGCCTGTAAGTGTGGAGGAGCCTGGCTTGGTTCCTTTATGGGAGGAGGAGGAAGATGTCGCTCACGCGCCTCAATACCACTTTACGCACTACTGTGATTTTCAACGGGCGGTGAAGGATCAGCGGTGGAAGCTGATCACTTACCAGGTCAACGGAACCGTCAGGGAGCAGCTCTTCGATTTAATCAAGGATCCCCATGAGCTAAACGACCTTTCAGGCCATCCGGCATTTGCCGCCCACCAGCTTCGTCTGGCCGAGGTGTTGGAAAATTGGGAGATTGCGGTTTCCCTATAAGCGGGCGCTTCAGAATTTACCGGGACGGAGCACGCGCACTTCCGATTCGAAGGCAATCATAGCATAAGGAGCAAAAAGTTCGTCGGAAAGTTTTTCCAGCAACTGTGCAGAGACTTCCGGAGGCACGATCACTTCGATCTGGATGTTGGCGGATTCCTGAATGTCGGCGAATCGTTTACCATGGGATCCCTCCCCTTCGACAGGAAACAGCGTCCATCCATTAGCCCCTACGATGCGTAATAATTGAGTCACGGGTTCTCTGGCGTAGGATTCGCAGACAATGGTAACAAGTTTCATCGCATGTAGATTCATGATTAGGAATATAGATATTGAGCGACCGCCAGGCAGTAGGGAATTCCGATGGTGATGTTGAACGGAAAAGTAATGGCGAGAGATGCGGTTAAGTAGAGGGTGGGATTGGCGTCAGGGAGGGAAAGGCGAATGGCGGCCGGAGCTGCGATGTAGGAGGAGCTGGCGGCCAGAATACCCAGCAAGGTAGCCCCACCAATTGACAGGCCGGTAGCCTGACCGAGCAGAACTCCGACGGCACCGTTGACCAAGGGAGCCAGGATGCCAAACCCGACCAGAAATCCGCCGACCTTTTTAAGATCCTCAAACCTGCGACCTGCGACAATGCCCATCTCCAAAAGAAAGAGCGCCAGCACGCCTTGAAACGGACTTACAAAGAAAGGGGCCACTTTCTCCATCCCCGCTTCACCGCAGGCGCTACCGACGAGGAGGGCTCCCACCAGCAGCACAACACTGCGACCCAACAAGGCTTCATGGGCCGCACTCTTCATGGCGCTAAGCATGTTATCGCCCTGGCGACGGGTGGCTAGTTTGCCAAGGACGATACCCACGAGGATGGCCGGTGACTCCATTATGGCGAGGAAGGCGGATGAGTAATCTTCAAACGGCTGATCGACGGCTTGGAGATAATTGGTTGCGGCAATAAAAGTCACCGCGCTGACCGATCCGTAATGGGCAGCGATAGCCGCAGCATCGACCGAGGGTAACTTGCCACCGAATTTCAAAACCGGGTAAGTCCACAGAGGAATCAGGGCGCCGAGGACGACGGCGGCGAGGCCCGGGAGCCAGATTTCTTCCAGTCCGGCGGCGGAGATGGCGACTCCGCCCTTAAAGCCGATGGCTACCAGCAAATAGATGGTGAGACCCGTATAAAGCGGTTCGGGGAATTTGAGGTCACTCTTGACCAAGGCAGCAAAAACGCCGAGGGCGAAGAACAACACTGCC
>CALAPX010000366.1 GCA_937888355.1 uncultured Spartobacteria bacterium | reverse complement strand
GGCCCGGTTGAGCCGTTCACATAATCCATCACTCGCTCCGCATCATTAGAGGATTGCACCGTCCAGCGGTCAATTTTAGATCGCATATCCCCCAACGAGGCTTCAATTGAGACCGCTCCACAAATGGTCAAAACTATCAATGATGGCACTATTCGAAGAATTTTCATTCTTGGTTCATGAAACTGCGCCAACCACAACCCAATTCTCTGGAGCCCTCCAGCAAGGCCGATACCGAATAGTGGCAAAAATGCGAATGTTCGATACATGAAAACCAGCGGGTTATCTCGGGCAACGAACACACCAACCATTAAGGTGCATGCAAAAAAAACCAACCATTTCCTGAATATATTATTGGGGAATAAGCAGATGCCTATAAACCCACCTGTAATCCAGAGATCCGCGCCGACCAATCCCATGCGATTGATCGTTGGTGTCAGAAAAACAAACTCCAACGTGGTCCTGTAGATTCTCCAAAGTTCTTCGGTTGGATTAGGTTGCGAGGTCTTCAATCCTTGCTGAAACGCAGCGCCAAGCTGATTGAAAATACTATTCCCATCACCCGATTGAAAAAATACAATCCAGGCTCCAAAAAAAACTGGGAAAGAGAAACTTACTACAAGCGCGAGCGGAAGATCTCTACGATTTTTTATGAAAACCGTGACCGCCACGATCGCTATCAGTGGAAATGCAAGATAGTGGACGCCCAAGGCGATGGTTGCCATTAAGGAGGCCAGCAACATGTCTCTGCTCCGACCGCACTGCAGATATCGAATCAAAAATCCAACACACGCCAATGAGATCATCCCCTGCATTGGATGACTCCGTACCCATCGATAATGCAAGGCAGCCTCAGGATAAGTCAGCAAAATGGCTGCACAAAGGAAGCCGAATTTCCGACCTAACAAAAGGGAGCCTACCCATACAGCAATAGCAGCGGTTGCGAGACCTACGCATGCCTGCAAAGCGCGGCCATAGACGATGTCAGGCCCAAAGAACTTCATCGGCAGAGCAAGTGCCAGCAAGTAAAGCGGCGGATGGGGATTGGGGCTCAGAAAGTTGAACTCAATCGGCCCGTATCGAGGGACACCGCTCGCCAAGGTAATGGCTTCTTCCAATACAATACCCTCATCTCCATACCAATTAGGGTTTGTTCGTAAATTCGGGACATAGATCACCGCCCAAAGCGCAATTAGCGCAGCGACTATTAGGCGATCCGAGCCAGACTTGGGCAGAGAAATGGTCATTTATCTAATTTCGTAGCAAAACCCTTCATGAAGAGTGATGAAAAAATGAGGCATTCATCTCTCACTCTAACTTTTTTGAGAATTCAAACCCTCTCTGGTTGCAGCCTTGGATGGCAGGCAAGCAGAGCCCGGTTCAATTTATCAACTGCTGAATTTCGGGATTCACTGGCTGGTAAACTGCCGGTAGCCGCTCACACTCGCGGCGCTCATCATTCCACCTGCCGCCGGACTCGATACATTTATTGATCAGCAGAAAATCAGGATCGAACCCATGGATCGCCCAGAGGGAAAAAAAATATCCTCCCGCCAATAACGCAGCGGTGATCGCTAAAATAAATATGGCTTTGATTGGCATGTCAGGGGCGGCAACTAATTTATTCTTACAATTGAACAGCCAATATAAACAATCAGAAATTCCTTGCGATTTTTGCAAATATTTTTCAGTGAAATATATTTCAATTCACTTAGAGCAAAAATAAACACGTCCAGCCCTATGAATAATGCCTCCTCGTTTTTTTCAAATTTCCCCTTGTTTTTCACTGCTGGCCTCCTGTTTTTGTCTTTATCCACCCCGATTATTGGCAGCGAGCCAGCACCGGATTCGCTCCCTCCTCTCAAAGGAGGAAAGGCCCCGGAGACGTTCGAGGATCTCTGGTACAACTACGATCCTAGCAAGGAACCACTTGATATAGAGATTCTTAATAAATGGGAGAAAGACGGCGTGATTCTGAAGGCGGTGCGCTTCCGCGCCGGCATCTTCAAAGGCAGGAAATCAATGATTGCTGGCATCTACGGATACCCAAAAGACGCCAAAAACCTGCCCGGCCTTCTGCAAATTCACGGAGGCGGTCAGAGCGCCAGCGAGAATGCCGTGCTCACCAATGCGAAGCGCGGGTATGCCACACTTTCGATTGCCTGGGCCGGACGCATCGCCGCCGGGCCATACATGGTCAGTCACGCCGGCGTGAAATTGTTCAACGAGGGAGAAACGGACGATCCGAACTACCGCCTCACCACTGACTGGGGAGCAATTGATGCCTATCACGACCCCAGCCGCAACAAGGAAAGCAATTTCGGCGCCACCAAGCCGACACCGTGGACACTCGACGCCATCGATTCACCGAGAAACAGCGCTTGGTTTTTCTGTACTCTGGCTGCTCGCCGGGGGCTCACGTTTTTGGAAAACCAACCGGAGGTCGATGGCTCACGCCTCGGCGTCTACGGACACTCGATGGGAGGCCAGCAAACGGTTGCCGTTGCCGGCACTGATGCCCGAGTCAAGGCCGCCGCCCCGTCCTGTGGCGGTGTGAGCTATAAAATTGCGAACAATCCCGCTGCGGAATCCGCCGGCGGGGATGCCGCCCACTTGGCCCGAATCAAGTGCCCGATCATTTTTCTGATGCCATCAAATGATTTCAACGGCCGCATTGAAGACCTGCAAACCGGTCTCGGCATCTTGGGAAGCAAGACGTGGCGCATCGCATCGGCCCCCAATCACAACCACCAAGACCCGCCCGAGTATGAAGTAGCCACCCAGCTCTGGTTCGATGAACACCTCAAAGGAA
>CALAPX010000365.1 GCA_937888355.1 uncultured Spartobacteria bacterium | reverse complement strand
CGGAGGCTGCCCCCTCATTTGTTTGAATTAAAAATGCCATGAACTGTCCATTATTTGCCTTCTGCTCCATGTGCTGGCAAAACCTTTTTCCAATAGCTTGCGGCGAGGATTGAGCGGCTGAGTATTTTTGCATTAAAATCAATTCTTTGTCTGAAAACCAACCGAGCCATTTGTTTTGCATTGATGAGCGCCTTATCCCCCAGCAAGCTTGCATCCACGATGAAGTGCGTTGTTCCGATGATCTGTTTGGCTCTTGCAACTTTGGTCCAGGCCCAAATTTCCAAACCCGATGAGGAGATGAGAGCTGGTAATGCCCTCGAAGCTATCCTTAAGGATTTTGAGAGCGAACGCTACGATGAGGCATTGGGAAAACTTGATCTTATCGACTCCCAACGCCCGAATGACCCTGTGGTGCTAAACCTCATCGGATCCATTTATATCAAAAAGAATGATTTTGTGACCGCACGGAGCGTGTTTGAGAAATCCCTTGAAGTCGCCCCCGGCTTTTTTCCTTCAGAGTATAACCTCGGCGAACTTTTGTTTCTAAAAAAAGAATACAGTGCTGCACGGGATCATTTTCAAGCGATGCGATCTGATGACTCCCGCCACGAACTTCTTCAATTCAAAGTCGTCCTCTGTGACATTCTATTGGGAGAGTTCGACCGTGCCGGGAAAGTCATGAAGACGATAAAATACCCTGGGGACTCGCCAGCTTGGTATTACGCTCATGCTGCATGGGCGAACCAACGCAGAGATACCAAGAAAGCCCGCGAATATATACGTGGGGCAAAGTATATCTTCGGATCGAAGTGCGCCCTCTTTGATGAAACCTTTCAAACGCTTGGGCTGAATTTGAATTAACTCCCCTCTCCCTATTCCCTGACTATGGCCACACACAACTCATCCTTTAAAATTACTCCACGATCAACACGATCCAGAAGTGCTGGAGAAAAAAAATTGAATCCCAATGATGCCCTCCTGCATGAGAAAGCGCGAGTGCTTGTCACCGGCGCGGGTGGATTTATCGGCAGTGCATTAGTCCATGCTTTGAACCAGCGCGGGATAGATCAAATTATTGTAACTGACCGTCTCGGCGAAGATGATAAATGGCGCAACCTCCTTC
>CALAPX010000364.1 GCA_937888355.1 uncultured Spartobacteria bacterium | reverse complement strand
TTTCGAGTTTGATGACGGTGGCGTTCGGGTCGGGGGCTTTTTCGGGCACTTGGAGTTCGACGCCTTCGGGTGTTTTTTTGAATTCCAATTTCTCGTTGTTGGCCAGAATCGCGGCGGATTTGACTTGGTTTTCCAGGCCGGGAACGAGGAGTTTGGCGTCTGCTGGCCATTCAAAAACATGGAGGTAGAGCGTGGTGCCGTTGTTGTGTTTCTTTTGGGTGCAGCGGCCCCAAGGGAGTTTCGGAAACGGGTTGGCTTGGGTGCCGTAAATCGATACGCTGTTCACGGCCATCCACTTGCCGATGTCTTCCAAGCGCTCGACGCTGGGCTCGGGGATGAGGCCTTCCTTGGTGGGGCCGACATTGAGGAGGTAATTGCCGCCTTTACTGGCGATGTCGATGAGTTGCTGGATGAGGGTTTTTGAGGATTTCCAGTTGTGGTCGTTGCTCTTGAATCCCCAGGTGTCATTGATCGTCATGCAGGCTTCCCAGTAGCGGTCGCCGAGTCCGGTGTCGGGGATGTGTTGCTCGGGGGTCTCGGTGTCTCCCGAGTAGGGATCGCGCTTGTCGGACTTGAGCTTTTCCATGTCTACCTTGCCGTAGGGAGCGATCTTCAGCAGGCGGTTGTTGTGGATGATGCCGGGCTTGAGTGCGAGCAACTCGATGAGCTTCGCGGCGCGGTCTTCGTTCATCGCAGTCGGGAAGTCCCACCAGAGGATGACGGGGGCATCGCCGTAGTTGGTCAAAAGCTCACGCACCTGCGGAACGGCGATTTCGTCGATGTATTCGTCCATCGTGCGGCTGGGGTTTGGGTTTGGGGTGCTTGCGCCGTCGTTGATCCAATCCTTCGCCTGGGAGTAGTAGAACCCGAGCTTCATGCCGTGCTTTTTGCAGGCTTCGACAAGGGGCTTCAGGAGGTCTTTTTTGTAGGGCGTGGCTTCGATGTCCCAATCGCTGGCGGCCGAGGGCCAGAGGGCAAAGCCGTCGTGGTGTTTCGTGGTGATGACGATGTATTTCATGCCCGCTTTCTTGGCCAGGCTCACCCAGGCATCGGCATCGTATTGGGTGGGATTGAATTCCTGGGCATAGGGTTTGTATTCCCCGGCAGGGATTTTCCCGCCATGCATGATCCACTCGCCGAGGCCGCCGACGGGCTGGCCCTTGTGGAAGCCGGCCGGAACGGCATAGACGCCCCAGTGAATGAACATCCCGAAGCGGGCATCGCGCCACCACGCCATGCGGGCATCGCGTTGTTCCTTTGTCTCGTTCGCGTAGGGGTCCGGATTCGGCGTGGGAGCCGGGGTCGAGGCGGGGGCGGAGGGTTTGTCGTCGGCAAAAACGGAGAGGGGTTGGATGGCCAGGGATCCGAGAATCGCGAGGGAGAGTATCGATTTATTCATATACTTTTAGGTTCCTATACAAAAATGGCTTCCGTTAATTCATGCGGAGCCGTTTCTTCAGCGGCTGCAGCACCGTCTGGAAGGGTGGGCCCACATGTTTGGCCTCGTGATCGACATAAAGGGTCGGGCAGGAGGGGTTGTCGCGTTTGAGCTGACGCCATTCTTCGTAGGACTTTTCGTAAGCTTCCACAGCGGCTCTGGCAGCGTTTTCATCCAACGGTTTTTTGTTTATTTGTTCCTCAGCCAACATCATCTGAATCCGCCAAAGTTGCTCGATGACTTGGTATTTGATTCGTCCGTAGCTCGTTGAAACTCGCATGAAGTCGGTATCGCGGGGATTTTTCAATGTAATGCCGGTTGCCAGCTGTTCGGCTTCTTTCCACATCTCCACCGCTTGGACTTTTTCGGCAATGCACTCCTGCGCTTTGCCTTTTTTCACCTGATGAGAGACATCGACAGCCGTGAGGTAATGATCCCGGCACCACCAATCGGACACAGGAACGATCCTACTCTGTTGCCCCAGAAAGGTGGCGTCCGTCGCCAGCATGACCAGCTTGCGGAAATCTTTCAGCTGCTGATTCTTCAGGCCGAGCGTCTCGGCGGCATACTCGTTGAAGTAGAATTCCTCCGACTTTTCCGGATCCATGGTCCACTTCCGCAACACATATTCGCTGATGTCGTTCCAAAGTTCGTTGCTGATGTAGGGGCCGACCCATCCATCACCCCAGCACCAAATCCACACGCCTTTGATTTTCTCGTCGTCGAGCAGGTCGCACAAGCCTTTGGGTTGCTTCATTTCCTCCCACCCTTCGATAATGCCCTTCCCGATGTAGTAGGGACTCGAACAACGACCATAAAGGCCCGCTTGGTTCACAGAGACTTCCACGATCTGCTGGTGCTTGCCATGTCCCAGCGTGGTATTGAAATCGAGGGCCCGGACGAAGTCGTGATTCACATGCTTGATGGAAAAGATCAGCTTTGGGTGGGGTTCCACCGCATTGGTCGCCCGGAGATACCAATCCAACCGGGTGTGCAACATTTCAAAATCCCAAGTGCGATAGATCAGGAGTTTGTTGCGCTTCACGCAGACCTCCTCGCGCAGGAGATTCATGAGAATCGCGTGCTCCTCCGGGTTATTGACCGGCGTTGTCCCGCGATGGAACGGCGTGTCGTGCAAATAGGTCTCCCCAAAACGCAAGGTGAACCCGGGCAGGTCGGGATAACGGGTAAAGAGTTCGTCGATCTGCGCACGCATCACTTCCTGCGTCCGCTCCGAGCGGATCGAGAGTTTCCCATCGACCTTCATCTCTTCGCCGTATTTCTTCCACAGCGACTCCGGAACAACCAAAATATCGGTAAATGGATAGAGCGGCATTCCGTGCTGGCGGGCATACTCTAGATCCAAGAGGACGCTATGGGCGTGCCGTTCGATCCACATCCGTTCCGCGCTCGGTTCGGCGATCAGTCCTGGAAACGCTTTGTCGTAGGTCAGGCCGCACTGCGGGCTTAACTTGGGAATCTGCCCGTTGTAGCCGAGTTGTTTGAGGTATCCGGGCTCATCGTAATGCGTGACAAACTGCGGCTCACCCGGATTGTGGTAAACCATGTTGAAGAGCAGCGGAAACCGCCTTGCTTTTTCCGAATCCGCGAATCCGGAGGGCACACTGCAGAGCAACAGAATGGCAACAACACCAGCGAGCGGGGAGTACCTTAATGTTGCCTTGTGGAATCCCATGGCGTAGGAGGTGGAGGACAACGCTGAGGATTCCCCGAGGTTGATCTTTGTCGTGTTGATCATCACGGAGACCCTTTACTTTTTCGTCGCGGCTTCTGTCGGAAGGGAAGTCAGTGCCATATCCGTCGGATCGACCCCGCCCTCCCAGCGCATATTTCTGAGTTCTATGGGCGTTTCCCATCCCTTGCCGAATTCCACTTCTTTTCCATCCACGGGGCAGGTGGCCGGGCGAGTGAGGTTCAATTCCGTCACCGTCTCCCAGGAGGGCAGCGGATCGGATGAATCTTTTTTGAGCACCTCTCCAAGCTTGATGGTCACCGTTTGCCAATCCGGAGAGCCTTTCAGTGCTTTCTTGAATACAAAGTCCCCGCTGGGCTTGCCTGGGAAAGTGCCCCAGACATTCATTTTGGCCTCGACGGCGAGCATGTTGTCTTGAGGGCACAAGACCTCGAATACGAGCGAGGCCCCTTCGGGTCCTCGCCATTTCGGGTCATGGAGTTTCCGGGTCGAAGCTACCCAGTGGTGGGGATTTCCCCAGGCAAGCCGATACCAGTCATGCCAACCGCGCGAGAAATCGTCGATCTGGCGCGAGGGTTTGTCTGTTGCTTTCACCCCTGCCGCCACCAATTCCTCGGGATGGTAGCTGGCCTGATTGCTGGTGATCATGTAGGAGGAAGGAGTCTTCGCTCTGCGCTCCATCACGGTGTCTTTATTCAATTTGTAAAAGACATTGGCATAGGCGAGCAACGGCTGGGCTGTGCTGAGGATCGGGGCATTACCCACCCAGACATCGGCGCTTTTCTTCGCCTCGGCTTCACGCCAGAACCGCATGACATGGTTCGGATCAACGGAATAGTAAATATCCACCTTCTCCACCTCGTCGGGACGATCGGTCTGGACTGTAACCTGGGGCACTCCGTCTGGCGTCTTCAGGTTGACGGCTAATTTCGGTGTCTTCGGGAAAGCAAAAGTCCCCTTGAGATGCTGGTCAAACCACAGGGTTCTGCATACCTCGGATTCGGGAAGGCTCCTGTGGGTGAAGTGGGGAACAACGGTGTAACGGACGGTCTTGCTGCCGATTTTCTTCCAGTTCTCCGTCATCGCATCAAACGGGCCGGCGTGGTCGTTGGACGCGGAGAGGAAAAGGATCGGGCAGGTCACACGCGGAATGTAGGCTTCATCCCAGATCGTCGCCGTCATCATGTCGTGCTTGCGCGGCTTCACAACGGCTTCGGGCAAATCGGCCAACTTTTCCGTGATGCCCCCGCTGCCGCCACAAGAGGGAACTGCGGCCTTCACGCGCTTGTCGCTGCCGGCGAGATTGAGCGTGATTTTTCCGCCCATGGAATGTCCGGTCACGGCCAACTTGGCGGGATCCACCTCGGGTTGTTGCTCTAAAAAGGTAAGCGCACGCCGCGCCGCGAGGACCAGGAGGAACCAATTGTTGTTCCTCGGCGACTCGATCGTATCCAGCGTTTTGTCATCGGGTTTCGCGGCGCCGGGGCTGTCGTAGTGGGTGTTGTGCTTTTGCGTGGCATCGATCGCGCCCCAGTCGGTATTGGCATCGCCCGCCTCCATTTTATCCATGGGGTTGCCGAGCCAGTTGATCGAGAGTCCAGCGTAACCATTCTCTGTGGCCGAGATGACATCACTCACATGGGCTTTTCCACCGCCTCCGTGAATCTGCAAAATGCCGGGCAGTTTCTTGTCACTTTTCGGGAAAGCATAAAAGGCGGCCAGTCGGGATTTTTGCCCTTTGAAAGTGCCAACCGTAAAAACCACATGGCGGATGGTGATGTCCCCTTCCTTCCACTCTCTCACGACCTCGGTTTCGAGCAGTTCCTTGGTCGGATCATAATCCCCCCAAAGTTCATCCACATTCGTGGGAATTTTCCCGTCCACCAACGGCGGCAGGGAATTCGTGGCCAGAGCGGTTTTGGCCCACCCGCCGTGCGGAAGGATCGCGACCAATGTGGCCGTTGCCAAAAAGATTTTCATTTTTTTCATGTTCATGTGGTTTTGGGATGGAATGGATCGGTGAGGGAGACTTTCACGACAGTGTCATGCGGGTCGATGGCGGAGCCTGGCAGGGTGAGGTTCAGGATCGCGCCATCCTGCGTGAAGGCGACCCTCGTGTCGGCCGCTTTTGGCGCGAGGAAACTGACGGATTCGACTTTGGGCGTGACGCCTTCGACAACGAGTTTGCCGTCTGCTGGCCACTTCATCACATGCAGGTAGAGGGTTTTTCCATCCTTCGAGAGGTTCGCATCGCCCCACGCCGGGCGTGCGGGAAGCGGATTCGCCTGCGTGCCGTAGATAGATTCGCCATTGTCCTTAATCCACGCGGCGACGCCTTGGAAAAGCTCGAGCGCCTTGGGATCGACCTTGCCGTTGCCCATCGGGCCGAAATTCAGGAGGTAGTTCCCACCGCCGCAGACGGTGTGAACGAACCGGTGGATGATTTCCTGCAGGGTATGGTAGCGCACCGGCCCGTGGGCTTTGTAGCCATACGAGGTGCTCACGCTGTCGGGTGATTCGGTGGTGAGGGAGAGTTTGTGGGGTGGCACCTCTTTGTCCTCGAGCGAGACATAGTCGAAAAACTCGAGTTGCTCGGGCTTCCATTCCTCCTTCGGCCAATAGAGGAGGCGGGAATTGACGAGGCAGTCGGGGTTGTTTTTGCGCACAATGTCCAGAAACCGCCTGCCCTGCTCGGGCTTCATCGATGCCGGGGTGTCGAACCAAAGCAGGTCGATCTTGTAGTTTTTCATCAACTCCTCGAGCTGCGGATACGATTTCTTGGCGAGGTATTCCTCCATGGTTTTGTCGTTCGCCACGAAGTCGGCGGGAAGATCGGGGTGGATTTGCCGGATGGCTTCCAGCGAGGGGAACGGCGCGCCCGGTTCGCTCCAATCGAAGGCCTGCGAGTAGTAGACGCCGAACTTCAGTCCGTGGCGGTGGCAGGCTTGCTCGAGTTCCTTGATGATATCGCGCTTGAAGGGGGAGCCATCGACGACATTGTAATCCGTGACGCCCGACTTGAAGAGCGCGAAGCCGTCATGATGCTTTGAGGTAATGACGACATACTTCATGCCGGTTTCCTTGAAAACCCGCGCCCACTCGTCGGCGTCGAAGTCCTGCGGGTTGAATTTGGAAACGACTTCCTCGCGGTATTCCTTGAGCGGAATCCGAAAAGCCATCATCGCCCACTCGGCGTAGGGGCCACCCATCGGGTTTCCCTTGTATTGACCGGCCAAAGGGGAATACGCGCCGAAGTGGATGAAGACGCCGAATTTGCCATCGCGGAACCACTTGTTAAGCCTCGCCTCGGACTCCGGTGGATGGCGCAGGTCTGAGGCAAACCGTTTCTTGAACGAGTCGGCGTGGGCCTGCTCGGGGTTGTCGGCGCTTGGCACCGTCTCGGCAAAGGCGAGCCCGCAGAGGAGCGGGAGTAGAATGGGAGCGAGGATTTTTTTCATGGGTTGGTTGATCGTGGGCTGTCTACTTTTGGGCGGTGGATGCCAAAGGGGCTTCCCCAAGGGCTGCGGCGATAAGTGGTTCGGTTTTAGCAAACCAGGCACGGTAGCCCGCGGCGCTAAGGTGAAGATTGTCGGTGTGGTAAAGCAGTGTCTTCAGGGATCCCTCGGGATTCAGGAAAACCTCTTTCAGATCAACATGGATGACCTGTTTTCCATCTGCCAGCGCGGGGAGCTGCGCGTTGACCTTGTCGACGGAGGCCATCATCGCGCCAGCTCGCGGCAAGATCGAACACAGCACGACCTGGGTGTTCGGCTGGCGTTGCTTGAGTTCGGCGAGGATGGCTTTGATGCCAAGGACGGTGTCCTCGGGCGATTCGCTGCGGCCAAGATTATTGGTGCCAATCATGAGCATCGCGACCTTGGGGTGGATGCCCTCGACTTCGCCGTGTTGGAGGCGCCACAGGACATTCTGGGTGCGGTCGCCGCCCTGGCCGAGATTGAGCGCCTTGCGCGCGCCGAAGTGGTGTTTGAATGCCTGGCTGCGTTCGCTGTAGTGGGTGATCGAGTCGCCGATCAGGATCACATCGATATCGCCCTTCTTGGCAGCGGCGACGCGGGCCTCATGGTTACTCACCCATTTTTCCTCCTGCTCGGTGCGGGGGGCTGGGGTGATGCTGGCGGGTTGCTGGGCAAACGCGGCCCCCGCAAACGCGGCGAGCGCGAGGAGTGCGGTGCGGGTGGTTTTTTTCATGGCGGGATTTTTTGAACCGGGCCGGGCAAAGCAAATGCTCATGGCTGTTTTCTCAATGATGCAATCGCCTTTCGGGCCAAATCCTCGACCAACTGTGTCAAGTAAGACCAAAAGGGCTGGGTTTCGATGGTGCCACGCACGGTGGCGGCAGGCAGAAAGCGCCGCATTTCCTTGATGAAACTCTCGCGCATTTCGGGTTCGGACTTGAGTGCCGCGAGGCGTGCCTGCAATAGCTCAACGAATTCCGATTCCCCGAGCCGGTGGTCTTGGATTTTCAATTGGACGAGATTTTCGGGCAAATCGATCCCCTGCCGACTGATCCAGGAGATATCCCAGAGGTCGCGGTTTTTGATGCGGTTTTCCCGGAAGGCGAGCGCGATGATTTTATCGGCAAGGATCTCCTCTCGGCTCTCCGCTTGGAGAATGAGCCCCGAGGTGCCGAGGTCGATGCCGTAGGGATTCCGCAACATCATCGGCCGCGGGTCGTGGCTCGGGATCGCGCAAATATCGAGATGGATGCGCTGGGCCGGCAGGTGTTTCTTCTGCGGACGAGTTTCGATGGTGATCTTCCAAGTAGAAACATTGCCGCTGGTTTTGACAGGCTCGCTCACGCCTACCGGCAGACCGTAGCGGATGAGAAGGCGCTCTTTAAGAACTCGTGCGAGATCGGCGAGATCACTGCGTTGAAAATCCCCGCCGCCGGTGAAATCCAAATCCTCGCTGAGCCGTTCAGATCCGTAGCAGGCCCGCAAACAGGTTCCTCCAATAAAAGTCAGGCCCGAAAGCAAACCCGCGTCGCCCATTTCCCGGAGAATGTCGTGGTGCAGCAGTTCTTTTTCGACCACAGGGCGCAGAGCCG
>CALAPX010000363.1 GCA_937888355.1 uncultured Spartobacteria bacterium | reverse complement strand
TGCCCAAGGTGCCACTGATAAGGTTCACGGCGATGCGGTGAGGTGGAGCGCTCAAGCAATGAGGCATCCTGCCCACTGATGCGGAGAGAGCTATCGAAAGAAGAGACTTGATCAACTCCGGGAAGTGCGCGGAGGGTTTTAGCGAGCTCGCCTAGGTGGGGACCTTTAACTGTCCATGTGGATAAGCCTGCGGAATTTATTACTTCAGTGGTTGTGCCATCAACCAGCAAGCGTCCGGAGGAAATGCAGGCCAGTCGGTCACAGTTTTCAGCCTCATCCATGTAGTGGGTTGTAACAAGAATGGTGAGTCCGTTTCTGGCAAGTGCGCGGAGGGTTTCCCAAAAATCGCGGCGCGCCATGGGGTCGACTCCAGCGGTGGGTTCATCGAGAAGAAGCAATTTCGGGCGATGAAGCAGGCAGCACACGAGAGCCATGCGCTGCTTCCAGCCTCCTGAAAGCTCTCCGGCAAGTTGGAATTTGCGGTCAGCAAGACCGAATTCCTTCAGATGCGCATCGACTATCCTACGGCGGTTCGGGATATCGTAAATTCGTGCTACAAAAGCGAGGTTCTCCTCAACAGTAAGATCCTCGTAAAAGCTAAATCGTTGGGTCATGTAGCCTACCTGAAGCTTGATGGCGCGGCTTTCATGAATGACATCATGGCCAAGGCATAAGCCGCTTCCTGAATCAGCCCGCAGCAATCCGCAGAGGATGCGGATGAAGGTGGTCTTGCCGCTGCCATTCGGGCCAAGAAATCCGTGGATTTGTCCCTTTCGCACCCGAAGATCGATGTGGTCGACCACTGGGATTCCGGCAAAGTGCTTCGTAAGGCCCTTCACATTAATAACAAATTCCTCAATGGCCATGGACAGAGGGGAGCTCGACATCCACAGGTTGGCCTGGGTGAAGGGTAGCAGCTTCTTCAGCGGCCAGGGAGAGCTCAATGAGGAAGACGAATTTTTCCCGCATCTCGCGACTGAAGATGACCGGAGGAGTGAACTCTGCTTGCGGTGAGAGGAAGGAAACTTTTGCAGGAACGGGCGCCTTGACGCCATCGATATGAATCAACGCAGGGGTTCCAATGTAAATACGGCCGATGAGGTCCTGCGGGATAAAGGTGCGTACTTTGATGTTATCTGGCGGTAGAAGAACAATCACCGCACTGCCGGGCGGCACCCATTCACCTTCTAGGTAAAGCGTGTCAAAAATGAGCCCTGCTTCAGGCGAGAATTGGGATTTTTGCGAAAGATTCCACTCGGCTCTCTCGAGGGCTGCCTCCTGAGCGAGGAGGTTCTGGCGAGCGGCGTTGACCTCCCCAACACGTGATCCGAGGTGAGCTGTCTGGAGAACGGCCGTGAGTTCCGCAACGCGCTGACGGTCGGCATCGTGGGTTGCCTGCGCGGTGTCGAATTCCCGCCGTGAGGTGACATCCGCCTGGAGCAATTGGTTTTGACGATTGAGTTCTAGCTTTGAAAGAGCCAATGCCGCCTGCGCCTGCTTGAGTTGCGCTTCGATGGCCTCAATCTCTGTGGGGCGGCGGCCCTCCAAAGCATCACTCAGCTCCGCCCCCGCCTCATCGACCCTCCTGCGCGCCTCATCGCGAGCAGCACGTTCGGGCGCTTCATCCAACACAAACAGCAGTGCCCCCTGTGGAATAAGGTCACCTCGGTATACGCAAAGATGGTCGAGGCGCCCCCCAAATGGTGACGCAACATACACAAACTCGCCCTCGATATATCCTTGAAAAAATGCGGGCACTTTATTGCTGCATGCAGTCAGACAAACAAGACAGACACCTAACCAAGGCAGTGCTTGGGCAATGCCGAACGCAGACCTGAGGTAGAAATCCATGGGCAACGCCATCCGAAAATATATGGCCTTCCTGCCATGGAATCAGATGGGGAGATATCCCAAGGCGTGGGGCAACTAAATTTCTGGCGGATGCCAGTCGAACATCACGCTGGAGGCGTTGACGTATTTAAAGGTGCCTTCAAGGGTTGCTGAGGAACCTTCTCTGAAAAGGAAGGTTTTTTCGACAACTGGCTCTGCGGGTGGGTTGCGCTGCTTGCTTGTCGAGCCACTGATAGAGGCAATTTTTCCTATAACAGACTGAGCGAAATTATTTTGACTTTCACCGCTTGCCGAGGGCTCTTTTTTATTCTTGGTGATCATAAAAATGGTGACACCAATTTTTTCGAATTTATGAGCAGGCTTGTAGTTGCCTCTATTTGCCAAGCGTGGGTGGGTTGAAGCAAAAAATATTTTTTTGTCAGGAAGCCCTGCAAGATCCAATGATAGTTCATCAGCCGCAACGCCACGCACCAGCGCTTTTTGTAGCAGCCCACTAACGGCGAGGTGACGGCCCCGGAGTGTTTTGGTCAGCAGCGCGGGATGTGATTTAGCCAATGAAGCTAGTTGCTCTGCACTGGAATGGCCACTATTGGCAATCGCCTGTATTTGTTGCTCCCAGGACAACTCAGGCTGGGGCTGAAAATATTGCCAGCAAAAGAACGTGGTAACCCCAAAAGCAACAAGATAAAGGAAAGACCTCATTAGCATACGGATTAAAACCCGAAGAAGACCGCTTGTGAAGCGGAATTAGATGCCGTTGAAGCAACGATGAGGAATCAGGCAGAGCCTAAGATCAAGGAATTTGAGTTTTTTTCTTGGGGTCAGGGACGTTGTATCGGAGTGGACGGAAGAGGCCGGTTTGGCCGTCGCATTCCCAAAAAGCTTCAGAGGTACGCTTCCACGATTGCTCCTCTCCACCGACATAAAGTGAATTCTCTTTGAGTCGGGCGCGGATTTCGTCGCGTAGGAGTTTCGAGTCAGTGTGTTGAGCTGAAGCCAAGGTTGGCTTGCGCAAGATGATGGTGTTTTGGTCGACTAATTGGACGTGCAAGAAAATAAATGCCCCTTGAGGAAGATCGGGGCCTAGTTCCAAGTTCTGAAGAGTGTGGAAGGTGAACCCCTCGATGCGAGAGCCCCAGGATTTAAAATGATAACTGCGGCGTAGTCCTCGTTTGGCGATGGATACCTGGACGTTATAGGAGTCACCGGAGAGTGGAGTGACGACCGCTCGGGAGACGGCGCCATTTTTATCACGATGCTCCCATTCCCCGAGCAACCAAGTATTGAGGTTTTCTGAAGGTTTGGAGGTAAGGGGATTTTCGAAAAAGCACCCCGCCAGCAAGAGGGGAAGAATGGCTAGAACCGATCGCAGAAGTATCCTCATCGCCCTGCCCTATATCTTTGTTCCATCCGGAATGACACTATTTTTCGGAACAACCACGATGCCATCGCGGACATAGTATCCATCGGCATCGCTATTTGACTGACCTTTTTTTGAAGAAATAATCACCCCGTGCCCGATGCGGGCATTCTTATCAATGATGGCGCCTTCGATTGAGCAATCGCGGCCCACTCCGATTGGGGGAACTCCAGAGATGGCTACTTCCTGATCAGATTCATAAAGGTCAGCACCCATCATTACGGTATTCCGGAGCGTTGTTCCCGACTGGATAATCGAGCGGATGCCAAGCACGCAGCGCTCAAGCGTGACATCACCTAAAATGCAGCCATCGGAGACCATTGCTCGGGTCATGTTGGCTGAGTGGATGACGCTAGCCGGGAGACAGAGGGGCTGGGTATAAACGGTGCCGCCAGGCTCGTAAAAGCTGTATTTAGGCTGGGTGTCGGCCATGTCGAGGTTTGCCTCGAAGAATGCGCGGATCGTTCCGATATCCTCCCAATATCCTTGGAAAATATGAGCCATCACCTTCCGGGTGCGGATGGCTTCAGGAATGATGTTTTTGCCGAAATCAACAAGATCATTGTCCAGACACGCAACCAAGGCCTCTCTATTGAAGACGTAAATCCCCATGGAGGCTTGGAAGAGTTCTTCGTTGCCAGAGTGTCCGATGGACTGAAGAAGGTCAGCTGGGATCTTCAGTGTTTCCAGCACGGCTGGCTCCTCGGGTTTTTCGACGAACTCACTGATGTTTCGGCGCTCGTCAGTCAGCATGATGCCGAACCCTGGCGCGGCCTCGCGGTTCACCGGGATCGTGCCGATGGTGATGTCCGCATCGCTGTCAATGTGTTGCTGGAGCATGTCGCGATAGTCCATGCGATAGAGTTGGTCCCCGCTGAGAATGACGAAATACTTCGCCGGGTGCTCCAGAAAGTAACGCATGTTCTGACGAACGGCATCGGCAGTTCCCTGATACCACTTCGAGCCCTCTGGCGTTTGTTGGGCGGCGAGAATCTCCACAAAGCTCGGGGTGAAGTCGTCGAACTTGTAGGTTTCGTTGATATGGCGGTGGAGCGATGTGCTGTTGAACTGGGTGAGAATATAAATGCCTCGGAGGCCGGAGTTCAGGCAGTTGCTGATCGGAATATCCACTAGGCGATATTTTCCACCAAGTGGAACTGCTGGTTTGGCGCGTTCCTTAGTGAGCGGGAAGAGGCGGGATCCCGCTCCACCGCCCATGATGATGGCAAGGGTGGTGGACTTGAAAGAGGATGAAGGTTGGACGGTCATCGCGGTTGCAAGCTTGATCAGCGTGGACGAAATTGTCACGTTGCATTTATGTGTGGAATTGTAGCTTACGTAGGCTCCTCAAATGCCATCCCTGTTCTAATGGATGGGCTGAACCGATTGGAATACCGTGGATATGACTCGGCAGGCATGGCTGTGCTTGGGGTAGGAGGAATCGATGTGCGCAAGTCGGTGGGGCGGATTTCTAATCTAGCCACCGAGATCAAAAAGTCGCCACTGTCTGGATCTCTGGGGATCAGTCATACTCGCTGGGCCACCCACGGGGCGGTGACACGGGAGAACGCGCATCCGCACACTGACAAGTCCGGAAGATTGTATCTTGTACACAATGGGGTGATCGAGAACTACCAGACACTCCGGGAGCAATTGCAGGAGCGGGGTCACGAGTTTCATTCGCAGACCGATACCGAGGTGCTGGCGCATCTGATTGGCGAGGCCTTTGAAAAGGGCCTTGCGCGTGATTCCGCTGCACTGGTTGAGGCTGTAAGGGCGGCCCTGCGTCAGGTGATTGGGACCTATGGGATCTCTGTGGTTCATGCCGATGTGCCCGGGGTGCTTGTTGGGGCCCGGCGGGGAAGTCCCCTCGTTTTAGGGATTGGCAAGAAAGAGCATTTTCTGGCCAGCGATATCAGCGCCATCGTCTCACATACCCGTGAGGTGGTGTACTTGAATGATTACGAGATTGTCGCCCTGCAGGCGGATGGATTTGAAATTTCCACGCTGTCCGGTTTGGGGGCGGATTTCGAGGTCAGCACAGTCGAGTTCGATGCCGGAGCGGTGGAAAAAGGAGCTTACCCGCACTACATGCTCAAGGAAATCCACGAGCAACCAAACACGGTGCGCGATGCGATGCGTGGTCGGCTTTCGACTGAGGAGGCGACAGCCATCCTTGGTGGGCTGAACATGACAAACGCCGACCTCCGCGCGGTCGACCGAATCGTTCTTGCCGGCTGTGGGACTGCATTCCATGCGGCTCTTGCAGGCGAATATATCATCGAATCGCTCGCCCATATTCCGGTGGAATGTGAATTTTCCAGTGAATTCCGCTACCGGAACATCCCCCTCCAGCGTGATACGCTGGTATTTGTGATCAGCCAGAGCGGCGAGACGGCCGATACCTTGGCCGCATTGCGCGAGAGCAGGCGCAAGGGACATCGCACGCTTGGGATTTGTAACAATGTGGCCAGCACAATCGCGCGTGAAAGCGATGGCGGTGTCTACATGCATGCCGGACCGGAGATCGGTGTCGCGGCGACGAAGTCCTTCACCTCACAGTTGACGATCTTTGTTCTGCTTGGCCTCTTGATGGGCCGCATAAGGCATCTCTCCCACAGCGACGGGTTAGATATTATTTCGGAACTCGAAAAACTCCCTGACTTGGTGGCCCGCACGATCGAGTTGGAGACGCAGGTCGCCGGCATCGCCAAAAAATACGCGAAAGCTAACAACTTCCTATTTATGGGCCGACAAGCGCATTATCCAATCGCGCTTGAGGGCGCTTTGAAGCTCAAGGAAATTAGCTATATTTCAGCGTCAGGCTATCCCAGCGCGGAACTCAAGCATGGCGTCATCGCCCTAATCACGGAGGAAACCCCGTCACTGTTCATCGCCCCGCATGATGCGGTGTTTGAAAAAAACATTAGTAATATCGAAGAGGTAAAAGCGCGAAAGGGCCCTGTCATTGCCATCGGTACGGAAGGGGACAAGTCGCTGGCCAAGATTTGTGATGATGTGATCCTGATACCCGAAGCCCCGCACTATCTCACCCCAATTCTCGCAACGATTCCACTGCAATTGTTGGCTTACCATATCGCCAATGAACTGGGTTGCGACGTGGACAAGCCAAGGAACCTTGCTAAAAGCGTAACTGTTGAATAAATAATTATTTAAGAAATATTTTTAAAGATTATATAAGCTCCAACAAGCCACATGGCGATTGCGAATGTCTGGCGGAGAGAGGGGCCGCTCAACTTTTTTCTGATAGCTGCTCCAGCAATCATGCCAATGAGGCCACCTGAGAGAAACATGGCGGATACAGGCATGGGGAATAGTTGTCCCAAGAAAATGTTCGCACCCACGCCTGAGAGGGCAATGAGAAAGATGACCATCAAAGAGGTTGCCACGGCGCGGTGGATGGTTGTGCCAGTCACGTAAAGAAGCGCCGGCACGATGACGAATCCACCACCGATACCAAAGATTCCCGAAAGAATCCCCGCTGCCGCGCCTGCCAACGACAATCGCGTGTAGCAGCCGGAGCGGAGGCGACCATTCCCCTGTGCGACGCATGGCCCAACCGCATCGGAGTTTTCTGCTTTTCCGCTCCACATGCGCCAACCGACAAACGCCATGAGAAGTGCGAAGATTGTCATGAGCGCCGCAGGGGAAATAAATTGCCCGATCCAAGTGCCCATCGGAGCGAAAAGCATGCCTCCCGCCGCGAAGACTAGGCCAGCTTGGAATTCTATCTCATGTGCCTTGAGACGGAGTGCCGCTCCGAAACCAGCGGTCAAGCCGACGACGGCGAGACTCAGGCCAATGGCTGTACGGACTGGGATGCCCAACCCATAAATCAGGAGTGGTACCGCAAAAATAGATCCGCCCCCTCCAGTGACTCCAAGGGAAACGCCCACGATCAGGCCAAAACCCAAGCTTAGGGTGGCAGGGTTCGTAAAAGCATCCATCGATTCAGGGGGTTATAGTTCTCAGCTCCCAAGCAGTTCTGTTGGTGCATTCTCAAATCGATCCGCGATGCAGGTCGCTTGGAGTCCGTTCCGCTCGAGAAATGCGCAGGCACTGGCCGCCCGCATGCCGCTCTGGCAGGATACCAGCAGGGGATTATCTTTTGGAATCTCTGCCAGGTGAGGCAATAGCCTTGTGTGGGCAAGGTTCATCGCTCCTCGGAGGTGACCTGCGGAAAACTCGGTTGCCTTGCGGACATCCAGTAATTGGACGCCACGCGAAAGAAACGAGGCTACTTCCTTGAAAGTTATGGTGGGTGTGGTGTGAATCGATTCCCCGGTGGCTGCAGCAACTGCATCTGCGGGCAGGAACCCAACGATTCTATCAAACCCGATCCGCACGAGTTGATGCACGAAACTCTCCGCCTCTTGAGGGTCGTGGGCAACGACAACGATCTCTTGATCTGGCGAAAGGTAGCTGCCGGCGAAGTCGGAGAATTTCTCTGGGGGAGTAAAAAGACTGCCCTTGAGATGGCCTGCGAGGAATGACTCGCGCGAACGGGTGTCAAGGACGATGAAGCCAGGATCAACGAGGCGGGGGATTATTTCCGCCACGCTTGTTTCTCGCAAAGCAGGAAAATCGCCCAGCACGACCGGCCCGACCTTGTTCACATGCTTCATATTGGCAAAATAGGCTGGAGGTTCGGGTTGCCCGCTAAGGATAAATTTTACAAAAGCGTCCTCGCTGTCATTCAAGGCGATCTTTAGAGCAGGATTGAATTTCTCCTCATATCCGAAGGTTGAATTCGGTACCGACCCGAGGGCCTTGCCGCAGGCGCTGCCAGCTCCATGGGCAGGCAGGATCTGCACGTGGCAGGGAAGCTCTGAAACTTTGCGCAGACTATGGTAGAGGGCTCTGGCACCGGGTTCCTGGGTATTTTCGAGGCCGGCTACCTGCTCCAATAGATCGGGGCGCCCAGCGTCCCCCACAAAGAGGAAATCCCCGCTGAGGAGTGCGATGGGTTCGTTTGCGCCGCCGCCATGATCGGTGACTAAATAAACCATGTGCTCTGGGGTGTGGCCAGGGGTGTGGATCGCTTTCAACTCAATGTTGCCTATGTTGAAAGAATTGCCGTCTTTCAGCAGTTGAAGACTCGGAAGCCGCATGGCCCATTCGCTTTGCCAATTCGGCCCGCCTTCTCCGGAAAGGTAGATTCTGATGCTAGGGTCTGCCGCCGCTAATTCCCTAGCCCCGCTGACAAAATCAGCGTGAATATGCGTTTCGGCAACGGCGGTGATTTTCAATCCTTCCTGTGATGCGATTTCGAGGTAGCGCTGAATGTCTCGCTCCGGATCGATCACAATGGCTTCTCCTGACCTTTGGCAGCCAATGATGTAGGCGTATTGGGCAAGATGGGGGTCGGGGATTTGTCTTAAAAACATGGGACTAGTCGTGTCTATGGATTGGTTGAGCAACTGGCTCCTTTGCTGCATTGGTTCCATGGAAGTTTGGACATAAGGATCGCCAGGCCGCACCAGTCAGTGATTCCGGCGAAAATCAAGCCCGCTCCCATGAATCCCGAAAGGAGGTAGAACGCCGGATTGACAAAAAAGCCAAGCAACACGCCGGAGAGGACGACCAAGCCGATGGTGATCCTGACTTGACGGTCGAGCGGAAGAACGCGAGAGGCGCCACGGTTAACCGGAAGACCAGTCTCAGCCCATAATGACGTGCCTCCCTCTACCACATGGCATGCTCGGAATCCTGCCGCCTCGAGTTTTTCGGCCGCTTTTTTCGCCCGTGTACCGGAGTGGCAGAGAATGTACACCGGCTCGTCTTTCGACATTCCCCATTGCGTTACGAGATAGTCCGGATCGAGCTTATCGAGCGGGACAAGTTCCACACCTGGAACATGCATGCGGGCATGCTCCGCGGGTGTGCGCACGTCCAGCAGGCGCGCTCCAGGGGTTTGCTGGCGTATGGTGTGAAGTTCAGACGGGTGGATTGTTTTCATAAATTCGTACATGATTATAAATGTATATTAAAATGCGTCAACTCGGAAAATTTTCTTCTTTTTATTTGAGTGGGCGGGCTTGTCATTCAGGCGCGACTCGGCTTGAAAGAAAGATGCGCAAAACCAAAATCATTTGCACCTTGGGTCCGGCATCCGAAACCGAGGAGAAAATTAAGGGATTGCTGGGGGCTGGCGCGGATATTTTTCGTCTTAATATGAGCCATGCGCCGCACGAGTGGGTGAGGGTGGTGGTCAAGCGGATCCGGGCCGCGGCGAAGGCGATGAAAGTGAATTGTGGCATTCTGCTCGACACACAGGGGCCTGCGATTCGGACAGGAAACTTACCCGCCAAGTTGAATCTGAAGCCCGGGGATATCTTCGAGTTCACCGTGGGCGGAGCAAAAAGCCTGGAGAAGTATTCGGTTGATGTGAATTACGATGGTTTTGTGAACGATATCCATGTCGGTGACACGGTGCTTGTGGATAACGGGGTTTTGCACATGAAGGTGCTTGAGAAGGACCAGCGCCGTGTGAGATGCGAAGTCCTGACAGAGGGAATTCTAGGATCAAAGCGCCACATCAACCTGCCTGGGGTGAAGGTGAACTTGCCGCCGCTCACAGAGAAGGATCACGCAGACATCCGTCTAGGCGCCGAACTAGGCGTGGATTTTGTGGCGTTGAGTTTTTGCCGGGAGGCTACCGATATTCTCGAATTGAAGCAGGTCTTGGAAAGTCTTGGAAGCAAGGCCAAGACAATTGCGAAAATTGAGGACCAGAACGCTGTAAAATTTATCAAGGACATCATCTATGCGGCGGATGCCATCATGATCGCACGCGGGGATCTGGGGATCGAGTGCCGGATGGAGGAATTACCGATTATCCAGCGGAGAATCATCAAGAAATGCATCCAAATCGGCCGTCCGGTGATAGTGGCCACCCACATGCTGGAGAGCATGATAGAGAACCCCGTGCCAACACGTGCCGAAATCACGGATGTTGCCAATGCGGTATTTGAGGAGGCCGATGCCGTGATGTTGAGCGGCGAGACTGCTACAGGGAAATATCCAGTGACGTGTGTCGAAGTCCTCAACCGGGTTGCTCGTAGAATCGGGTTGAGTGGCGGTGCGGGGTACGCGGCTGAGGCGATTGTCGATACACAACGCAAGAAGACGATCCTAGCTGCAGTAAAGTTGGCGAACTCGCTCGAGAATTCAAAGATCGTTGTCTTCACAAGACAGGGAGAGATGGCAGACACCGTATCGCGCTTGCGGCCCACGCACTCGACCATCTTCGCCTTCGCCCCCGCAGAGGAAGTTGTCAGGCATCTCTCGCTCAATTGGTGCACACAGGCCCTCAGGCTCGATTTCCACACCGACCCCGAGGAAACCTTCGCTGAAGCCGAGAAAGAGCTTCTGCGGCGAGGAGCGATCTCAAGCGGGGACAAACTAATCGTCCTCCGCGAGCTCTACGAGGGAGAGGAGCACTTTGAATCTATTCAGATCCGCACGGTTCCCTAAAAGGAACTCAGCCAAGGCGTAGCTTGGCGTCCGCCGACAGCCAATTCCATAAACGCTCCAGGGAGGCGGTGACGGATGATTTTGCATCGGCGACCTCGGATGGGCTGAAGGGGCAATCTCCTGCATGTTTTCTGGCGGCGAACATGTAGTATTTGATTTTGGGTTCGGTTCCCGACGGGCGGACTGCCACGCGACGGTTGTCAGCCAGAGTGATCATGAGCATCGCCTCGCGGGGGATGCGGTCTCCTTCGATGTCCTGAATCACATCCGTCGCAAAATTCTCGACATTTACGACATCCGCCCCGTCGATTCGTGAGGGCGGGTTTGCGGCATAGGAATCGACGAGTTTTTTGATTTTGGATGCCCCCTCGGCACCATCCATCGTAAGCGACTCGCCGCGTTCCAAGTAGACGCCAAATTCCGCAAAGATTGCATCCAGCAAGCCGATGAGTGTGGTGCCCTTTGATTTCGCGTAGGCAGCTACCTCCGCGATGAGAACGGCAGCACTATTACCATCCTTGTCTCTTACAAAATCAGAAGCACTGTAGCCATAGCTCTCTTCCCCGCCGAAGATGTAATAGCTTGAGTACTCCAAGCGGAGTCGGCGGGTGTCCTCCTCGGAGAGGTTGCGGTAATCGGCGCGCAGTTTTTCTGGAATAGCCGCTTCGTATTTACCAAGTTTCTGGCCGATGTATTTGAACCCGGTGAGTGTCTCAACGCACCGGAGGCCGTGCTTTTGAGCAATCGCTTTTTGGAGGTCGGTGGTAACGAAGGTCTTGATGATGACTCCGCGCGAGGCGTTAGCCGGGCTGAGGATGCCAAGTTCGAAGCATTTTGTCGTGCGGTACCAGGCAAGGAGCGAGCCGATTTGGTTGCCTGTGACGAGCTGCATGTTGCCTGCCAAATCGCGGGCGGCGATGCCCATGCGGTCATCATCGGGGTCGGTAGCGATGACGAGATCTGCTCCGGTCTTGTTTGCGAGGGCGATCGCCATTGTGAGAGCTTCGGCATTTTCAGGATTTGGGGATTTGACCGTTGGGAAACGGCCGTCCGGGGTGTCCTGTTCGGGAACCGTGTCGCAGTGGATGCCTAGGCGCTTGAGCATAGGCTTGATAATCACGCCTCCCACGCCATGGAGGGGGGTGTAGACGATTCTAAGGGAGTTCTCGCATTTGATGAGGGCCGGGTCGAGCGGGAGCGTTGCAAGGCGTTGCATGTAGGCCTCGTCGATTTCGGCTCCCATGGGAAAGACATGCCCTCGGTCGGTTTCTGGCACAGCCTCATAGCTCTCAGAGGGGGTGGCGTTGACGCGTTCTATGATGGCAGAAGCGTGAGGCTCCACAACTTGGCAGCCATCTTCAAAATACACCTTGTAGCCATTATATTCGGGGGGGTTGTGGCTGGCGGTCAGGTTGATTCCGGCTTGGGCGCATACGTGGCGAACAGCAAATGAGAGTTCCGGCGTGGAGCGGGGCCCCTCGAAGAGGTAGGCATCGCATCCGAGGTCTGTAATAATTTTCGACGCTAGTTCAGCGAATTCGCGAGAGAAAAAGCGCGTGTCGTGGGAGAGGCAGATCGCTGGTTTGCCGGGGGATCCCTGGTGGGCGTGGTGCTCCTTAACGTATTGAACCAGGCCTTGGGTGGCGCGACTGATGTTGTAGGGATTCATCGCATTTGTGCCGGTGCAGGCGAATTGTGGTCTGCCGAGTGCTTGGGGGGATCCCTGTTCAGCTTTTGTAACGACAACGCCAATCGTTTTGCCGCGCAGTCCGCCAGTTCCGAAAGCCAAAGTCCGGAAAAAGCGGTTATTTAATTCGGCCCAGTTCTTGTTTCCAACGAGTTCCTCAACCGAGGCCTTGTCCACTGCGGAGGAGGAGCTGGAAAGAAGTTTGATGATATTCATGCCCGATTCTGGCAATAATGTTCCGGTGTCCACAGCGGCTTGGATCAAGGAGTCAATGGAATTCATGTGATCGAAATAGCATCGGCTTCCGCCGCTTGTCCAATGATGTCTTCAACGAGGGGGCCATTCGCTGGAGCCCCCTGAGTGTACCTTATTGCCTCTTTACGCCCTGATTATAATGGCTTATAATTCTAAATCCTCTCAACTCCCCCTCCTCCTTTTTCCTATCGATCAATGGAAACCCACTCAATACAAGCAAGCCAGGGCGACGAGCAACTTGTGGTTGCTCGGAGTCCCGTTCTGTTCCCTGAGGGAATGAGGGTTGCTCGTGGCTCGGCGCGCGAGCGTTGGATGATGCTCCTCTTGGTGATCTTGGATTGCGCGGTCTGGGCTGGAAGCTATATCGGATTCTCGGAACTTTTAGGTGATTTCAACCGCTATGGTTGGGCAGAGGTTATGATCCCGATGGTTTTGTCTGTTTTTACTCTGAGTTTGATCGGGGCATATGATCCGAGATCTGAAATGAAGTCTCTTGCATACTCAAGTGAGCACCTGATCGCTTGCTTGGTGGGTTTTCTTGTATCGGCATTCGCAGTGTATGTGGTGGCCTCATTTGGCGGTGCGGTTGCATCGAGCCGCGCTATTTTCAGCGGCTCGTTTCTTGTATTTGGCCTAGTCACGCTTTTCCAGCGCCGCTTGTTTTTTGGGACTTCTTCGAGTCTTAGGGAAAGTCGCCGAATCCTTGTGATCAGTGATTGCGAGCGCGGCGAGCGGTTCTACAAGAACTGCATGGCGAATGGGCTAAAACAGCAAATTTGTTTTTTTGCAACGGGGGATGCGGTGGTTGGCGAGAATGTCGCAGGCCCCGGATCCCCGCTTTACCTCTCCGATGCCGCTGAAGTGTTGAAGAACCTTGAGGAGAACCCCCATCTGGAACACGAGGCAATAATTATAGCTGCACCACCGGAGCATTTGGGAAACGACCTGCTTACCTCTCTGGTCGCAGTGCATTTCGAGGAATTACCGGTTTACACCATGCACTCGTTTTTTGAAACGTATTGGCAAAAGATGCCCCCGGATTTATTGAGCCGCACATGGCCCCTTGATTCAGGCTTTCAATTGGTGCAACATTCTGCATTTGCTTCTCTTAAGCGTGTGTTCGATGTGGGGTTTTCGATCCTGACTTTGTTAGTGATGGCGCCACTGATGTCTGTGGTGGCGTTACTCATCAAGTTTGAACATCGCGGGCCGGTTATCTTCAAACAGACTCGTGTGGGCCAGCACGGAAATTTGTTCACGCTCTACAAATTTCGGACAATGGAAGTGGGGAGTGAATTCAAGGGCCTCTACACAGTTGAGGGGGACCCGCGCATAACACGTCTGGGGAATTGGTTGCGGGTGTCGCGATTGGATGAACTGCCCCAGCTCTGGAATGTCTTGAGAGGAGAAATGAGTTTGATTGGGCCGCGTGCGGAGTGGATCAAGTGCGTTGAAAACTATGAAAAGGTAATTCCATTTTATCACTTCCGCCACTTGGTCCGGCCTGGAATCACCGGGTGGGCTCAAGTGAATTATAGTTACGGGGCGAATGTTCAGGATACCATTGAGAAGCTCATGTACGACCTATATTATATCCGGCATTTTTCGCTCGTTCTGGATGCCACGGTGATATTGAAGACATTACACGTAATGATCTTCGGCAAAGGCCGCTGAAGAAGGGAGCCTGTGACTCGCCCGTCACCCCAATGGATGGCCAATCCCGGATTCTGGGCCCTAGGTGCTGGGCTTGGGATGGTGTGGTGGTTGGCAATCAGGATGCTTTGGAATGAATGGCAAGTAGATCCACAATATGGATATGGTTTTTTAGTGCCGGTCTTATGCGTTGTGTTGTTTATCCAGCGCTGGAGGGACAGGCCTAAGCCGACTGCGCCGAAGGCGGCTCGGGGAGCAGTCGTGATCGCGCTGCTACTTTTGTTTTATCTCCTGGCGGTGCCCCCATTTTTCGAAGCCAACCCAGAATGGCGGATATTGGGAATTACCGGAGCCTTGTCAGCAACGGCGCTAACTCTTCTGTTGGTTTATGGTTTGGGGGGAAAAGCATGGGGGCGTCACTTTCTGTTTCCAGTGTTGTTTTTTTGGATTGCGATTCCATGGCCAAGGAATCTGGAAGAAGTAGTTATGGGGTATTTAATGGAGCACAATGCGATAGCGGCATTGGAGGTGCTTCATTGGTGTGGCGTTGCAGCGGCGCGGAGCGGTCATCTGATTGCACTTCCTACCGGAATGATCGGCGTTGAGGAGGCATGTAGCGGTGTGCGATCGTTGCAGAGCGGGATCATGGCGGCACTTTTCCTTGGTGAGATATTCCGATTTGGGTGGTTTTCTCGCTCGGTACTCGTTTCTTGCGCGATTGCCATCTCACTCGCGGGCAACTTCCTTCGGGCGACAACGTTGTCCTTGCTGGCATCGAAAAGTGGCATCGAAGCAATTGAAACATGGCATGACACAGCAGGATTCTTGATACTTGGATCCACGTTGGGAGGCATTTGGTTACTGGCGTATTGGTGGAGTTCTAGACGGGGCGGAAAAATGGTTGATCCCGTCTCAATAGCTCATGCTGGAATGATCAGACACCAGCAGAAACTTGGCATTCTCGGAGCATTTGTCTTCTTGGCGGGCTGTGCATCCTTGGTAGGAACAGAATACTGGTATCGCTCCCGTGAGGTCCAAAGCACCCCCCAGGAATCATGGGCGATCAAATCGGGGTCTCCGGGCACTCAATCGGTAGCAGTTTCTGATCGCACAAGGCGGATATTGTTTTTTCCAGAGGGTTTTTCGGAGAGGTTTGTGGATCCTTCAGGGTTGCGCTGGCAGATGTTTTACTTTCGCTGGCCGCCAGGGCAGACCGCAATCCAAGCGGTTGGAATTCACGATCCCAAGACGTGTCTAACGAGCATCGGGATGGAATTGGAGGAGCAATTGCCAACTGTGGAAGTGAAGGTAAAAGGGGTGGTATTTCCTTTCCGGGTTTTCTTGTTTCGCTCTCAAGACCGACCGGTGCTTGTATTTCATGCAATTCTTTCCGATGGTAACAAGCATCGAGCGGGTGCTCAAAAAGCCGAATTGGACTACGCAACGGCAGATTACTCGCTGATGGGACGCGTAAACATGATGATGATGGGAATAAGAAATTCTGGGCAAACAGTTGTTGAGGCTGCCGTTTGGGGCACTACCGATGTCAATCAAGCCAAGGAATCCCTCGCAGGGTACCTGAAAAGATCGCTGATCAAATTTCCGCAAAAAACTGATGGGTGATCTGATGGGCGAAGCAGCGGGCATATCCAAGACCAAAAAACGCAGCAGGAAAATGCCCCCTGCAGCTTCTGGACAGCCTGAAATACAAAACTCTCAAACTGAGATTCAGGAACAACCAGCTGTTCCGTTGAGCCAAATCACTCCAATGGCGCAGGGCGTGTACGACCCCCTTCCGGATTACGAACACCGCCATGAAAAAAACCGCAGCGCTGAGTGGCTGAAAGTCCATCTGACGGACGTACGGTTTATTGCGGTCATCAGTATCCTTCTTGTTGTGCTGTTGGTGTGGGTGGCCGGGTTGCCGATTTACCGAAAAGTAAAATCCTGGAGGGCGATCACACTGATGGAGCAGAGTCAATCAATGGCTGATGAGGGTAATGTTCCGCAGGCCTTGGATTTGATGCGGCAGGCAATCACCATGGCTCCAACCAATGAGACTATTTTCCGTCTGGCACGGTTGCTCAATGCCGGGCTCGGAGACACACAGGCTATCGCTTTACTGCAGCATAGAATGTTGAGCGGTGAAGCCGACCCAGATGAGCTGATTGTTTTAGCCGAGCAATCGTTGCGCAGTGGTCAGACAAGCCTAGTCAGTGTAGCTCTTGAGAAGTTGGCGGAGCACTCATCGGGACGGAAGATAATCTTGGAAATGCAGTTAATGGATGCCGCCGGCAATACAAAGGGAGCAATTGAGCTGGGGAGATCCAAGATGTCCGGAATATCCGAGCAAGAGAGAGTCGATGTTCTTCTGGCGGGAGCCGAGATTCTGTTGCTCAAGGATGTCAGTGCGAGTCAGGCTATTCTTGAGCCGTTGATGGCCAGTCGCAATGTCGCTGGGATCGACGCCCTGAGGCTCTTGGCGAAGCAGCATCTCAGGTTGGCTGGCCAAGGGCGCATCGATCCTGCACAGACCATCAAAGCTCTTTCAACGCATCCCATGGCAACAGTTAGCGACAAGCTTCTGGAAGCGGATTTAAGAATTTCCATGGAACCGAGCTCCAAAAAGCAAGTGATTGAGGTACTCAAAGCCGCATTCAGCAGTCCGAAGCTTAAAGGAGATTTAGAATTTGCCAGGTGGTTGAATCGGCGTCAGGCGCATGATGAAGCGATCAATTTTATCGGCCTTGAGCGGGCCCTCGCAAATCCAGAGTGGTTGCTTATTTATCTGGATGCCCACGCCGCTTTGGATCGTTGGGGGGATGTATTCACTGCGCTTGATGCAGAAACTGTGGTCGGCTTGTCAGATAGCGTCCGGTTATTATTTTTGGCGCGCGCCGCTGAAAAAACCGGAGACATCGAAGGGGCGGATGCTGCTTGGCGTGAGATGCAGCGGGACTTGGTGTATGAAAAGCCAGAGGTCGTATCATTCATTGCAAGCTATGCGGTGCAAATTGGAAATGCGGAGCAAGCATTCAAGGCGTTTTCAACAATGTCGAAGCAGCGAGAAACGAGCCTGCAAGGTTTTCTGGGCATGATTCGCACGTTGCCGGCTGACAAGCCGACAACGGAACTTATTAAAGTTTATCAGGATTTTGTTGCCGCCTATCCGGCCCTTGGAGAGGCCAGAGTGGACTTGGCGTATTTGCAATTGCTCACCAGCAGCGATATGGAATCGGCGGCAGCCATCGCACTGGAGATGTATCGTAAAGACCCGATGTCGCTCGCGACACTCAGTGCAGCCGCCTTGGGATGCCTAAAGAATGGATTTCCCGAAGAAGGAGAAAAACTCTACAGCGGAAAAAAAATTGAATGGAATGAAGCGCCAAACCCATGGAAATCGGTGCGTGTCGCCGTGTTGCGTGCAACAGGGAAATCTGCGGAGGCCGAGGAGCTGGCGGCAACGATCGATCTTAATGCATTGCGGCCGGAGGAGCGGGAGTTGCTGAAAAGCAACCAAACAAATGACTCAGGCCCGCTGAATCCATGAGAACGGCAGTGCCCCGTGGGAGAGCATCCAGTCGTTGAATCTTTTGAGTGTCCAAGAGCCTTGTTCGACGAGTCGGCGGTGGAGTTTTTCAACCTCGAGACGTCCGAGGAGGTAACTCATCGGTACGGTGGGGCTGGAGGTATACCAGTTGACATCACCAGCAGCTCTTGAGGCCGTGAAATGAACCCCTTTCTGGAGTTGTTTGACCGCAGCGGAGTGATTGAGAGTGCCGTCATGCAAGCCGCAGTCGATAACGATGCGGTGGGCGCGCCAGAGGGCGTCATGCAGTTGGATCAATTCGGCGCAAGGAATATTCACAAGGTTGTGCCGAACAGCGTTGAGTTCGCTCCACATCGTCCATCCCTCGTAGAAGATTGCATGTGAGAAAAGACGCCGCAGGCGGCTCGAGTGTCGGAATTGGGTCACAAATTGCAGGTGGTGTCCCGGGTAAGCCTCGTGGACACAAGTGAGCTCCAACCCGTGGTGTTGCCGGATTTCAGCAGCTTTGCGGCGGGGATCGGATTGATCGAGTCCTAGGTCGTTCACCCAGAAGATACCGGTGTGGCTTTTTGAAAATGGTTCTGGAGCACTGTAGGCTGCGGTGGGAAACTGGTGCTTGAGAAACGGCGGGACAGGCAGGACCTTCAGCCGTTCGTTTGCGGGAAGAGTGACGAGACCAATCCGCTCCAACCGCATTTTGATAGCGCTGGTTTCCTCAAGGTAGAGATCGATCAGCGGCTTGTCAGGCCGCCATTGTTCAGCGGCCTCTTGGATAAGTGAGCGCGCGGATTTTTTGCCATGGCGTTTCGCTGCTTGGGCTAGGAGGTGTTCGTGGCGGGCGATCTGATATAGGCCGACCGCTCTCGCCTCGGCAAGCGTAAGATCCAGGCCGAGTTGCTCGCGGATCAGAAACTCGAAACGCTCGCGTCCGATGGCGAAGCTGCCCTTCGGGCCTTCAGGCTTGCGTGTAACACCTTTGGAGAAGCTGTTGAATGCACGAACTGCAGCTTCCAAGAGCGCCTTGATTTTTACTGGGCGGGTTGATGCCGCCTCGAGGTCTTTTTCAAGTCCCCTGAGAAACTCAATAGAGCCCGCGCAGGATTGGATCGCCAGCGATGTCCAAAGAGGGTCGGGGGATTTAATGCAATCTAAACCGGCGGCAAGAAAATCTGGAATGGCCGCGAGCCGCGCTTCGATGGCGGGAAGAACGCGGCGGAGGGAACCCTCTCCGCGTACTACAAGCTCGAATACTGAATCTATTGCCGCATTGGAATGATCCTGTGGGTTGGTGCGCCATCTGCGTAGATCGCGCTGGAACAGAAGGTCTGTGCGAAGGCGGGAGATAAGGCCACGGCGATCGAGCCACAAGTCCCCCTGAAAAGCCGACTCGGGCAGATCCTCGATTTGGCGGAGGGTTTTTTCGAGGAGCTTGATGTGCGTGAGATGGATCCCAGGGGTGTTTTCACCCAAGCGGGCATCGTATTTTCGGAGTCCTAGTTTGCTTCCCTGTTCAGGAAACAATTCGCAGGTCATCTCAAGCCATGCTGTCCAGATGGAATGGAAGGCGGCATGGATGGTCTTGTGGTTCGGGCTTGCCATGGAATTTGTTTTCATGGTGAAGGAAAATGGAGGGCCGAATGCCCACGCATGCAAGGGGGGTTATTTTTTGTCGTCCGTGCGGTTGGAAAAATGGCGGTTTGTCTCGGAGGCAATGATTCCACCGAGCAGGAGAAGGGCGACAAGATTCGGGATCGCCATGAGGCCGTTCATCGCATCAGACAAATTCCACACGGCATCGGATTTCCAGACACAACCGACAAATACCGCCGCGACCCAAGCTATCCTGTAGAATGGAATAACTCGGATGCCGACAAGGTATTCGACAGCCTTCTCGCCGTAGTAAGACCAGCCGAGAATTGTTGAGAAGACAAATGTCAGCAGGCCCGCGATCAGGATAAAGTCGCCTAAGAACCCGATGCGGTGGAATGCGGCATCGCAAAATGTCGCCTTGGTCATATCAGCTCCCTGCCAATCACCTGAGGAGACGAGCACGATGCCGGTAAGGGCGCAGACGACCACTGTATCCCAGAATGTGCCAGTTCCTGAAACGAGAGCCTGGTGGACAGGGTCCTTGGTTCGTGCCGCGGCAGCAACGATTGGAGCGCTGCCCATTCCCGACTCGTTTGAGAAAAGGCCCCGAGCGATGCCGTAGCGCATGGTCTCGGCGATGCCCGCGCCAATGAACCCGCCCACAGCCGCGTGGCCGGTGAATGCGGATTCCACAATCAGGGCGATTGCGGCTGGAACTGCGCTCCAATTCAGAAAAATCATCACAAGGCACCCGAGGATGTAGAGTAACGCCATGAACGGCACGAGGAGGGTGCAGGCCCTTGCGATCGACTTGATGCCACCGAGGATTACCACGGCGGTGATGCCGCATAGCAGAATACCAATGCAAAGTTTGAGAATGTGATCCTCGACCACGAAGGGAAGGAGATCTTTTTTCGCCACGATCATTTCTGAGATCGCATTTGCTTGAACCATATTTCCGATACCAAAGGCCGCTACGGCCGTGAATGCGGCGAAGACCAGACCTGCCCAACGGGCTTTGAGAGCCTTTTCCAGAACAAACATCGGACCACCCGACATTTCTCCTTGGGTGTTGGTAACCCGATATTTCACGGACAGGAGGGCCTCGCTGTATTTTGTGGCGATGCCAAAGATGCCTGTCAGCCACATCCACAGAACCGCTCCAGGTCCACCGATCAAAATGGCTCCGGCAACGCCATAGATATTCCCAGTCCCGATCGTTGCAGCCAGTGCAGTGGTCAGCGCGCCAAAGGGGCTGACATCACCCGGGGAATCCCGATCTTTTGATAGGCTGAGTTTGATTGCATAAACAAGGTGGCGCTGCACGAACCCCGTCCTCACGGTGAGGTAAAGATGAGTTCCAAAGAGGAGTGCCACTAGCCAAGGGCCCCAGACAAGCGAGGCTGCTTGGGCGACGAGGGAATCGAAATGATCCATTTGCGACGGATAAAACTCCTGTAAGCCGTGAACAGCAAGCCGGAATCCTGGCGGCCTCAGCGCAAGGTCACGTTATCCAAAACCTTGAGGGTTTCTCCAGTATTGCGCTCCATGGAGTATTTTGCTGCAAGGGCCAAGCAGTCCGAGCGTGCATCAAGGCAGCGATTGCCGTGTCTCCACGCCTCCATGGCCTCGGCGAATGCGAGCGTTTCACCTGGTTCGATCACCTCTCCGTGGATGCCGGGTTGGATAATTTCTGAAACTCCATTCGCCGTAGTTGTGATCACAGGAAGTCCTGCGGACAGGGCTTCGAGGCAGGCATTGGAAAACGGATCGTACCAAGTCGGCAAAACAAGCAGATCAGCAGCAGAGAAGAGGTCGGAGATCTCCCGCACCGGCCCGGCGAATTTGGCGGCGCTAGATCCGTAAAGGTCTGCAGGGCCGCGTCCCGCCACCAGAAGTTGTGTGCCCTCCATCATCTCGACTGCTCGAAGTGCGGTTGTGAGGCCCTTGCGTTCCCATCCGGAGCCGAGGAAAAGAGGGCAAAAGGAGGAGGGGTCAATGCCAAAGCGTTGGCGCGCTGTGGCGCGATCGATGCCCGGCAGCGCTGGAGAGATACCATTATACACAACAGCGATGCGGTCTGCTGGATAGGAATATCGCGAGAGGATCTCCTCTTTGACCATGCGCGAGTTTGCAATGACGACTTTGGTATTTAAGGGGTCGAAGACCTGGCGCTCAAGAGCGACGATGCGGGCGTGTTTGCGGTTGAGAACACGGGTGAGACGCTTCCAGTGTGGCTCAAAGGCTTTACGGCGATCCACCCATGAAGCATGGACTCCATCGCCCGCACGAAACACCTCGCAACCCGGAACACGTTCGAAGCTGAAATGGACTTCGCAATCGGTGACGGCAGAACGGAAGGCTCGAGCAAATGCGTCGGGCGATTTTGCAGGAAGGCGAAGAATTTTACCGAACGGCCAACGGTCTTCGGGCCATTCGCCTGAGGTGATCAATGTGGCCGAGTGGCCAAGGGAGTCGAGCGAACGGGCGAACCGTAGCATATAGGCTTCGGCTCCACCTGTGTAAGAGTGGCCGCGCCGGACGAAGCCGATCTTCATTTGCGGTGGGGGGGCTGCAATCCATTTTCAGGTTTTGGTGGCCGCCCAAGTAAGCCGGCCATCGAGTCTTTTGGAGGTTTGCCGGTATGGAGAACCGAGTACACTTCGGTGGTGATTGGTGCATCGATGCCGAAGCGGTTCGCGCATTGCCATGCGCTGAGAGCGGTAGGCACGCCCTCTGCCACACTGCTGAGCGAGGTCATAATGTCAACGGGGCGCTCTCCATGGCCGAGACGCTCGCCGAATGACCGATTGCGGCTTTTTGTGCTGAAGCAGGTGACCATAAGATCACCCACGCCGCTGAGGCCAAAAAATGTCTCCATGCGGCCACCGAGAGCGATACCCAAGCGGGTCATTTCAGCAAGTGAGCGGGTGACGAGTGCCGCCTTTGCATTGTCGCCCATGCCGAACCCGTCGCACACGCCCGCCGCGATGGCGTAAACGTTTTTCAATGCGCCGCCCAGTTGGATGCCCGCGATATCGTCACTTGTGTAGGCGCGGAAAGATTTCGAGGAAAATATGTTCTGGAGCGGGGAAAGAAGGTCGGTATGCGTCGACCCGATCACGCTTGCCGCTGGGATATGCGCCGCCACTTCCAAAGCCAGGTTCGGGCCTGAGAGCGCTGCCATGCGCGGCGCCGGGAGACACTCTTCAAGGACTTGGCTCATAAGTTTGCCGCTGTTATGTTCGATCCCCTTGGTGCAAGAGACGACAACCGTGCCTGGTTTTGGACAGGTGGCGGCAAACTCAAGGGCCACAGTGCGAATTGCGGTCGAGGGAACGACAAAGATGAGGAGATCGGCGTCGCGCAGGTCGCCAAGCACAGGGGTTGCGCGGATTTTTTCCGGGAAAGAAATCCCCGGTAGATAGCGTTCGTTGGTGTGGCGGGAATTGATTTCCTCTGCAACCGAGGGCGTATGAGACCAGAGAGTGACGCTGTTGCCGTTTTGGGCAAGAAGTGAGGCCAAGGCGCAACCCCAGCCCCCACTCCCAACAACGCCTATTTTATCGAACATGGATCATGGATTGGTACGGGTTTTCTTATCAAAGCGTTTTTCGGTGCCAGCGACCAGTCGTGAGATATTCGATCGGTGGCGCCATACAGCCAAGATACACATGAGCAGGGCGATCGCCGTCCGAATCAGATCGCATTTCCCGGCGATCAGTAGTGCCGCCGAGGCTGTTGGCAGGGCGATGGCGGCCCCGAGCGAGGCTACTGAGACGTAGCGTGTGCTAAAAAACAGGGTGCCCCAGACCGCCAAACCAAAGGCGAATACTGCCGGAGGGAAGAGGGCGATCATGACGCCTGCTGAGGTGGCGATACCTTTGCCCCCTTGGAAGCGGAGCCAGACCGGATAGGTATGACCTGCGACGGCGAAGAACGCGGCCACGACACCGGCATGGATTATTTCCTGTTCGGAGGCGTTAAAAAGCAAGGCTGCTACGCCAAATGAACCCATGACGGCGAGCCAGCCTTTGAAGGCATCAAGGGCAAATACAGCGTAGCCCCATTTTTTCCCGAGGACGCGGAGGGTGTTTGTGGCCCCTGTACTGCCGCTGCCTTCCTTACGGAGATCAACTCCGTTCAAGAGCCCAGCGATATAGCCCCAAGGGATGGATCCTAGAAAATATGCCAATAGGGCTGCTGAAAAATAGAGCATTAAACCGCATCAAATCACTGGAGTGGGAGCTTGCCACAAGAAAAATCGAACACGTCTTTTTTGCAGGTGGCGGTTGTCAAGCCGGCCGAAGTCGGCTACACAACCAAATCCGCATTATTGGATGGGTGGCAGAGTGGTCGATTGCGCACGCCTGGAAAGCGTGTATACCGAAAGGTATCGGGGGTTCGAATCCCCCCCCATCCGCCAGCGGAATTTCTCAACTTACGTAGTCGACAGATGCTCAAAACAATTCTCGGTTCCAAAATCCACCGCGCCATCGTCACCGATGCGAACGTGGACTACGAGGGCAGCATGGCCATCGATGAGGAGTTTCTCGAAGAAGCGGGCATCGAGCCGTATGAGAAAATCCTCATCGGCAACCAATCAAACGGCCACCGTTTTGAGACCTATGCGATCAAAGCTTCGCGCGGGAGCAAAAGTATCGTGCTCAATGGCGCTGTGGCCCACCTCGGCAAGAAGGGCGATCGCCTGACCATCATGACGTTCGTTCAACTCACCGCTGAGCAGCTAAAGACCCACGCACCAAAGGTAATCGTTCTCAACGACCAGAACGAAATCATTAATCGCCGCGGAATTTAATGATTTTTTTGTTGTCTCGAGAACATCCAATCGTGAATTAAAAATGCTAATTTCTAATGTCCGCTCCAACGTCTCACGATCACAAGGTTCGATCAGTGGATAAAGTTGATCATGCATGTGCGCTGCGGTTACTTAGAGCTCAGTCGACAGACTGACGCTAGAAACCACTAACGACGTCCATTGCTATTCATATATTGTCTCTA
>CALAPX010000362.1 GCA_937888355.1 uncultured Spartobacteria bacterium | reverse complement strand
TTTCTTGGCGGCCGGTTTGGCTACTGCTTTTTTCGGCGCGGCTTTCTTGGCGGCCGGTTTCGCTACTGCTTTTTTAACAGCAGGCTTTTTAGCGGCGGCCTTCTTTGCTACTGGTTTTTTAGCGGCTTTTTTCTTTGCTATTGGCATTCGGTATCCCCCCTTTCGCTCCGCAACTGCGGAAAATGGTTTGTGAAAAACATGTGAATAACTTGCTTGTGAGCGTGATTAAGTTTCCTGCCATCAGGCGTCAACAACTATTTTGAAATTTCAGTTGAAAAGCAGAAGATATTTTTCAAAGGGGCACAAAAACCTATTCATCAGCGAGAGCTGCTGCGGCTGCGTCACAGATAAATTGTGGTTCCCATAGACGTCCGATTCCCTCATAGCCGCAGGCCAGAAGGCCCTCCGCAGGGCCTATGAATTTAGCGCCACGAGTTTTCAGACGTGTAACATTTTCCTGGGTTGCCGGGTGGAGCCACATTTTCCCGTTCATCGCGGGCGCTATCAGCAGGGGCGCGAGAGAAGCAAGTGCAATCGAAGTGATGGCATCATCTGCAATGCCGCACGCGAGTTTGGCGATGAGATTCGCTGTTGCGGGCGCAACAAGCAAGAGGTCTGCGGAATCAGCAAGTGCAATATGGCTGGGGTGCCAACTCTCTTTCTCATCAAAAATACCTGTGGTTACGGGATTCCGGGAGAGTGTTTGAAAAGTGAGAGGCGAAACAAATTCGGTCGCTGCGGCAGTCATGAGCACGCTCACGTTGTGTCCAGACTGGGTAAGGCGGCTAGCGATATCGGCAGCTTTGTAACAGGCGATTGAGCCGCCAACGCAAAGGAGAATGTTTTTTTTGCTCATGGTAACGACGCGATGGTGAGGCGGCGGCTGAGAGCGCGTTCGGCGCGCATGATTGCACAGAATGTCTCGACGTCCGAATCCATCGAGCCGCTGAGAATCGTGTATCGGTAATCCCGCCATTTTTCCATTTCTAAAGAAGCATTGCTGAGGCGAACGGCGATCTGTTCGTCCGCCTCGGTGCCGCGATTGCGGAGCCTGCGGCCAAGTTCCTCAAGCCCAGGAGGCATGATAAAAACATCAGCGAGGGCATTTTTAACAATAGGGTCATTGCAGGAGCGAATGCTCGCTGCGCCGCACGTATCGACATCCAGAAGCACATCCGTACCTTGATTCAAAAACGAGACGACGGTTGACTTCAGCGTGCCATAGAAATGGCCGTGAACCTCGGCATGTTCAAGGAAATCACCGGCAGAAACGTGCGCGGCAAAAGTGGAAGAATCCAAAAAGAAATAATGCTCGCCATGCACCTCTCCGGGTCGCGGGGGACGAGTAGTGCAGGAGACGGAATACGCGAAATTCATCATCTTACGCAGTGTGCCGATTAATGTTGTCTTGCCTGCGCCCGAAGGGGCAGAGACCACAAAAAGAATGCCGGAGTGGCTAGCTGATAAATTATTCAACATTGGCAAGTTGTTCGCGAATGCGATCGAGTTCGGCTTTTGCCTCGATGACATGGCGGCTGATCATGGTGCTGGAGGATTTTGAGCCGAGCGTGTTGAATTCGCGGCCGAGTTCCTGCGCCAGAAATTCTAGCGTGCGGCCCACCGGGCCATTGGCAGCGAGCTTTTCGATGAATTGTGCAATGTGACAGGAGGCGCGCTCAAGTTCCTCGGTGATGTCCGATCGTTCTGCAAAAAAAGCCACCTCGGCAGCAAGGCGGGCATCGTCTTGCTGGAGGCGGAGCCCTGCCTTTTCAATGCGTTTTAAAAGCGCCTCACGATGAGTGGCTGAGACCTTGCGAGCCAAGGGCGTGATTTTTTTTAGGATGGCAGATATGCGGTTCACGCTTTTGGCGAGGATCTTTTGCAGTGCTGCCCCCTCACATTTGCGCGTCTCGAGCAATCCTTTCAAAGCCTCGTCCAGCGCGGACAGGGCAGTGGTTTTTGCTGCCTCACCAGCTGGTTCGGAAGACCTTGTTACGCCGGGAGCGGCGAGCACATCGGAGAGGGTAACCCCGCCCTCAAGTCCTAGCCGTTTCTGCAAATGGCGGGCCTGCGCCACAAAAGCAATGGCGCGAGACTCATCAAAAAACGGCTCCTTGTCACCCGCGTTGCGGGAGAGCGTCAGGTTCACCTGAACCCTGCCGCGTCCGATTTTGGAAAGGACTTTTTCTCTCACTGCGGGCTCAAGCCAGAAAGCAGACCGGTCACAGTGCAATGAAATATCCGCCGTTTTGCGGTTCACCGAGTGGCACTCCACCACGGCGCTCCACGTCTTCGTGCGGATCTCGCCCCGCCCATGTCCGGTCATGCTAATCATACAGATGGTGTTTTAGTGGGATGGTGCAGGTGCTGTCGAGGCGCATCGCTATCAGGAGAATCACTTTTGGGGATTTAAAAATTTTGCGCGGACAGGGAGAATGTATTGACGAAATAAAAAGACCTTCTAATGTCTTCGGCCCATCTTATGTCTAGAAAGTGCAGCATCACAGGGGCCAAGCCCGTTCGCGGATCCAAAATCCATCGTCGCGGTCTCGCCAAGAAAAAAGGCGGCATCGGTATGCACGTCACCGCAGTGACGCCCCGCTACTTCCAGCCAAATTTAAAAACCAAGCGCGTGTGGGTTCCCGAACTCAAGAAGTTTGTAACCGTCAAAGCCACTGCGAGAGCGTTCAAAACGATTTCTAAAAACGGCGCCTTCAAGACACTGGCTGCGGCCGGCCTCGTTTAAATTCCGTCTTTTACTGCTTGCTCCGTGTTCACTCTGGAACGCGGCCAGGAGCTTGGCTTGATCCTGCCAATTTTCCCTTTCCCATCACTCGCTTGCGGTTTGGTGCATCCCCTATAGGATCTTTCGACTATGGCATCGTCATTCCAGAGGATCATCAGTGGACATAAAGTCAGCTGTGGCCGTCTTCTTCCCTACGGAGTGACCCATGTGCCTGGCGGGGTAAACTTTTCGATCTTCAGTACCAGCGCCACGGCATGCACGCTGGTGCTTTTCGAGCAAGACAGCGGCACGCCGCGTAAAGAGATTCGGTTTCCCTCAGATTACAAGCTCGGCCATGTCTGGGCCATAGTCGTCCATGATCTCGCTTATGAAAACCTGGAATACGGTTTTCGCATGGATGGCCCGTGGAATCCCAAAGAGGGCCATTATTTCGATCCAAGCAAAATTCTTCTCGATCCTTTTGCTCGAGAGATAGTGGGCCGTGAAGAGTGGATGGCCAAGGCGGCCCCTTCCCAGAAGCCGGTTTTTCGCTCAAAGGTGCCCGGCGGGCCCGCTTTGATTGAGCCAAATGGAAGCAAGCGCATCCCCGATCACGATCTGATTATCTACGAGTTGCATGTGCGCGGGTTCACTCAACACCCCAGCGCGCAAGTGAAGCATCCTGGCACATTCCAAGGGATCACAGAAAAAGTGGCGGCATTGCGGGATCTTGGGATCAATTCCGTGGAGTTGATGCCTGTCTTCGAGTTCGACGAAACGGAAAATCCGCGCACAAATCCCACAACAGGCGAGCCGCTTTGCAACTATTGGGGATACAGCACGGTGGGTTTTTTCGCTCCAAAAAGCAGTTATGCCTCATCGGGGAAAAAATTCTGGCAGGTTCAGGAAATGAAAGACATGGTCCACGGCCTGCATCGTGAAGGCATCGAGGTTATGCTGGACGTGGTCTTCAACCACACGGCGGAGGGCAACGCAGAAGGGCCTGTGTTTTCGTTCCGCGGCATCGATAACAAAACCTGGTATATCCTTGATGAGGATGGTGGGTTTACAAACTACTCGGGCTGCGGAAACACGCTCAACTGCAACTACCCGGCAGTACGCGAGTTTGTCATTAATTGCCTTCGCTACTGGGCTGCAGAATACCATATTGATGGATTCCGGTTCGACCTTGCGTCAATTTTAGGCAGAGATAGTAAAGGCCAGCCTCTGGCAAATCCTCCGCTGCTGGAATTTCTTGCTCACGATCCCGTGCTGGCTGATTGCAAGCTTGTGGCCGAGGCGTGGGATGCTGGAGGACTATACCAGGTTGGCAACTTTCCTAGCTATGGGCGATGGATGGAGTGGAATGGCAAATACCGTGATTGCGTGCGGCGGTTTCTTAAAGGTGATTGCGGCATGGTTGGTGAAATGGTGCAACGCATCATGGGGTCACCCGATCTCTATGCTGCGGCGGGCCGCAAACCAACGGCTTCAGTGAATTTCATAACCTGCCATGATGGCTTCACTCTGCGCGATTTGTTTTCCTACGAAAGCAAGCAGAACCTCGAAAACGGGGAGGGGAACCGCGATGGAACAAACGATGACCACAGTTGGAATTGCGGCGTGGAGGGCGAGACGGATGACCTCGCCATCAAGGCATTGCGTCGTCGCCAAGCCAAGAATGCCATGGCGATCCTCATGTGCAGCCAAGGTGTGCCCATGATCTACATGGGTGATGAGTGTGGCCGTACGCAACGTGGAAACAATAATGCATATTGCCATGATGCAGAGTGGAACTGGCTTGATTGGGAGCCCGACGCCTGCGGGCTGGAGGTCCTTCGATTCACAAAAGCAATGATTGCCTTTCGTAAGGCGAACGCGGCGCTCCACCAGCCGGAGTTCCTCACTGAGCGCGACCAGGTTGGGAGTGGTTATGCAGACATCAGTTGGCATGGGGTCCTGCCATGGCATCCGGATTGGAGTGCCAATAGTCGCTCGCTGGCATTCATGCTTTGTGGGAGACACAGCGAGGTAATTGGGGGCAACAAGCATTTCATCTACGTTGCATGCAATATGTATCACCAGCCCTTGAGTTTCGGGTTGCCGGTATTGCCCAAGGATATGAGTTGGCACCGCTTTGCCGATACCAGCTTATCCTCGCCAGATGATGTCTGCGCCATCGGGAAGGAAGCCCTTCTTTCAAGTCAAAAAAGCCACCCTATTGCCGAGTGGAGCGTGGTCATCCTTATTGGCAAGCGAGCATGAGTTGCGAGGGGCTGCTGGTCGTGCACGCGGTATCCACATTCGCCATGGTGGGCCTGATCTGGTTCGTGCAAGTGGTTCACTACCCCATGTTGGCGAGACATGCAGGCGAAGGATTTGGGGAAGTTGAGCGCGAGCATTGCAACCGGACGGGCTTTGTTGCCGCGCCACTCATGCTGGTGGAGGTGATGACAGCAGCTCTCCTTATGATTGGAGGATTTAATCCACCACTGTTTCTGCTTGCAGTGATATTGCTCATAGGCGCATGGATTTCCACGTTTCTTTTGCAGGTTCCCTGCCACAAAGCGCTGCTCTCAGGTTGGAATGAAGAAGTTCACCGGCGACTTGTTGCCACGAATTGGATACGCACTATTATCTGGACATTGCGAAGCTTCATTATGGCGTTTATTTTAGTGTAATAATCCCCTTGCCCTAGCGTAACATCTCAGCTACATATCCCGCCCCTTTTAATAAAACGAATCTTCATGGCGAAAAAACCCACCAAACAGGCCAAGCCTAAACCGACGGCAAAAAAGGTCGTATCCAACATGCCTAAGAAGTCTGCTCCCAAGAACAAGCCTCCGGCTAAAAATGCAGTAAAACCAACTTCCAAAGCCAAGCTGGTAGCCAAAGCCAAGCCGGTAGCCAAAGCCAAGCCGGTAGCCAAAGC
>CALAPX010000361.1 GCA_937888355.1 uncultured Spartobacteria bacterium | reverse complement strand
CATAGCTGGGCACCTCTTTTTTTTGAAACTTTCCATTGACGACATAATCTTGGGAAGCTAAACAGAAACCCTCTCGCGCGGGTGTAACTCAGTTGGTAGAGTGCAACCTTGCCAAGGTTGATGTCGCGAGTTCGAGTCTCGTCACCCGCTCCACTTCCCTCCATTTTTTATATCCTGGTCCATTTGCAGGAGGGATTGTTTTTATAATTACTGGCTCCAGTAAATTTGTGATTGTGTTTTTTTCTGAGAAATCGTCTCTGGCATTTAGATGAATATTCTCATTGAACTCTCCCTATTTGGCATAGCTGTTATTGGTGTTATTGCTTTTGGAATTTGGAAGGCACGGGATGAAATCCACGCGGGCGAGGCTGGGGCAAGTGGTTACTTCTTGGCTGGTCGTGGACTTACTTGGTGGCTTGTTGGGTTCTCGTTGATTGCTGCTAATATTTCGACCGAACAGTTTGTTGGGATGTCCGGTTCAGCTGCCAACTGGCTTGGTATGGCAGTTGCCTCCTATGAGTGGATGGCCGCAGTCACATTGGTAGTAGTTGCCTTTCTCTTTTTGCCACGGTTTCTTCGCACAGGGATTTACACGATACCGGAATTTCTCGAATACCGCTTTGGTGTATCGGCGCGGGTGGCCATGGCTTTGCTGACAATTTTTATCTTGGTCGTAGTCCCTACCGCATCGGTGATTTTCAGCGGCGCTAAGTTCATTTCCGGATACTACGCCGGCATGCCGATTCTCGGCGACTTGGTGACTGGATGCTGGTTGATCGGAATTCTTGCGGCTGCTTATGTGTTTGTAGGGGGTCTCAAAGCTTGTGCTTGGACAGATTTGATTTGGGGAGCCGGTCTGATTGTCGGCGGCTCAGTTGTAATGTTTCTCGCCTTCCAAACTTTGGGGGAAACCCCTGCTGAAACCCTTATTGCAACAAAAGTTGCAAATTCCCAAGCTACAGTTGAAAGCTTGCAGGGAGCCAGTGCCTGGGACCGTCTTTGGTTGCTGAACGATGGGGTGGATGGTGAGGCGGTTGCGGTTAACGGGACCAATGGCTCGGGGGGCAAGCTTCACATGGGGCGCCCGATCGAAGACACAGACATTCCATGGTCTGCTTTGTTGCTCGGCCTTTGGATTCCAAATTTCTTTTACTGGGGTCTCAACCAGTACATTGTTCAACGCACCCTCGGGTCTAAATCACTGGCGGAGGGTCAGAAGGGAATCGTCTTTGCTGCATTGCTTAAACTCATTATTCCGTTCGTTGTCGTGATTCCAGGGATCCTCGCCTACAACCTATTTTCTTCGGACCTGCACCTTTCCGCAGCCTCAAAAAACGTGATCGCTTTTGAGGCCGCGGCTGACACATCCACGGTGACACTCGAAGAATCCGTGCCGGCACTTCAACCGGAACTTGCCGCACGTGCCCTTGAGCGAAACGCCAAACTCGCCGGCGTTGCTCCGGGTGCCGTCGGGGATCCCGTCATTCTCGCACAAAAAATCAATGTGCTGTCCGCGCAAGCCATTGCAGCAAATCCTGGGATTACCGAAGGTCCGCGCCTTGTCGGATATGACTACGATGCGGCATTTCCAGTCCTAGTGCGCAATCTGCTGCGGGAACATTGGTATCTTTCCTGGTTTGTCTTGGCCGCTCTTTTTGGGGCTGTTGTTAGTTCATTAGCCTCAATGTTAAATTCAGCCTCAACAATCGCCACCATGGATCTTTACGCTAAAGTAACCAAGACGACTGATGGACTTAAGTTGGTGAAAGCCGGCCGTGTTTTTGTTGTCCTCTTTGTCTTGGTGGCGATTTTGGTGGCTCCGAATTTCGACAATCCGAAACTCGGCGGCATCTTCAAAATCATCCAAGAATTTCAAGGATTCATCTCCCCGGGTATTCTCGCGATTTTTATCATCGGATTTTTTATTCCAAGGGCACCTCGTTACGTCGGTCTCATGGGAATTCTACTCAATGCCGTTGCTTATGGTGCCCTGAAGTGGGGGGTGGGTGACGCAATAGTGTCTGCTGGCCTTTGGTTTGCGCCAACAATCTCGTTTCTCGACCGAATGGCACTTTGCTTCCTGCTTGTTCTTTTGGCATCCGGCATTGCCACGCTGCTTCATCCTTTGAAGGAACCAGCAAAACTTCCCATCAATGAATCAATGTCGCTAGAACCCTCCAAAATTGCAGCTTTTGGAGGTGTTGCCGTAGTCGTTTTGACGGCAGTTCTCTACATAATATTCTGGTAAGATATTGGACATGAGGCCTCCCTGTTGTGTCTGGAGGCTCATTAGTTTTCTTTGTGATCCTGAAATCTGAATTTAGGTTTTAATCTTTTCGTATACTGACATCTGCTGGTTGTGTCGGTGTGTTGGTTTTCTTATTCTTGTGTCAACCCAAGCTCTGAATGAATCCTGAAAAATACACGATTAAGCTCCGCGAGGCTCTGAACTCGGCCTTGGCCCTTGCCACAAACAAAGAGAACCCAGAGATCACGACCGAGCATTTTCTTTTGGTGCTGCTTGAGCAATCCGACGGGTTGGCGCGGCCGCTCTTGGAAAAGCTTGGGGTGTCACTTTCTTCTTTGGAAGGGCGTTTGAAGGAAGTCCTCACCGGATTTGCCAAGGTGCGCGGCGCCGCCCAACCGCATCTTTCCCAAGAGCTCCGCAAGCTGCTCGATGAGGCTGAGTCAGAGATGGCCGCGCTGAAGGATGAATTCACGAGCGTCGAACATTTTCTGCTGGCCCTTCTGGGATCAAATTGCACAACTGCAAAGTTGATCAAAGATTCAGGGGTCACCCGAGACAAGCTCATGAAAGCGCTTGTTGAGGTACGAGGGAGCCAGCGGGTTACGGACCAGGATCCTGAAGGAAAATACCAGACCCTCGAAAAATACGGACGCGATCTCACCGCATTGGCGCGGAAGGGAAAGATCGACCCTGTGATCGGGCGTGATGATGAAATCCGTCGTACAATGCAGGTGCTCTCCCGACGCTCGAAAAACAATCCTGTTCTTATCGGCGAACCCGGAGTGGGCAAAACGGCGATTGTCGAAGGTCTCGCCCGCCGCATCGTAAGCGGTGATGTGCCCGAATCCCTCAAGAACAAGCGACTTATTGCGATGGATATCGGCTCTATGGTTGCCGGTGCGAAGTTTCGCGGTGAATTTGAAGACCGCTTGAAGGCATTTTTGAAGGAAGTTACGGCCAGCGAGGGGGAGGTAATCCTATTTATTGACGAACTCCACACGATTGTAGGGGCTGGGGCCGCGGAGGGCTCGATGGACGCTTCAAATCTTCTCAAACCCCAACTCGCTCGTGGCGAACTCCGCACGATCGGGGCAACAACTCTCGATGAATACCGTAAATACATCGAGAAGGACGCCGCACTCGAGCGACGCTTCCAGCCCGTTATGGTGAACGAACCCTCGGTTGAGGACACGATTGCCATCCTGCGCGGGTTGAAAGAGCGGTACGAGGTCCATCATGGCGTACGAATCCAGGATGCCGCCATCATCGCCGCCGCAGTCTTGAGTGATCGATATATCAGTGACCGTTTTCTTCCGGACAAGGCGGTCGATCTCATGGACGAGGCCGCAGCGCGGTTGAAGATAGAACTCGAATCGCTGCCTACAGAGATCGACGAACTTGAGCGCGAGACGATGCAACTCGAGATGGAGCGCGAGGCATTAAAAAAAGAGAAGGACGCTGCCAGTCGTGAGCGTTTGGAGAAGCTCGAGAGGGATCTCGCCGAGGTTAAAGAACAATCTGCTGCTCTCCGCGCCCAGTGGTTGAAGGAGAAAGAGGAGATCGGAAAATCCCAGAAAGTTGCTGAAAAAATAGAAGCTCTTCGCGCCGAACTCGAGAAGGCACAGCGTCAGGGAAATCTCCAGCGTGCGAGCGAGATTCAATATGGGCAGCTTCCCGAGTTGGATCGCGAACTACAAAAAATCGAATCCCACGGTGCCCCTGAATTTTCCAAAGGGCATCCAGCAATTCTTAGGGAGGAGGTAACCGAAGAAGATATCGCGAAGGTCGTTTCAACATGGACTGGTGTCCCTGTCTCTCGCTTACAGGAGGGGGAGCGGGCGAAGTTGGTGAAAATGGAAGAACGCCTCATGGAGCGTGTTGTTGGTCAAGGGCAAGCCATCAAGGCTGTATCGAACGCTGTGCGTCGTGCCCGCGCGGGCTTGCAGGATGAGAATCGCCCGATCGGATCATTCCTTTTTCTTGGACCGACGGGGGTTGGCAAGACTGAATTGTCCAAGGCTCTTGCTGAATTTTTATTCGATGATGAGGGGGCCATTGTTCGACTCGACATGTCGGAGTACATGGAGAAGCACACCGTGGCGCGACTCATCGGCGCCCCCCCCGGATACGTTGGTTACGAGGAGGGTGGTCAACTGAGTGAGGCTGTCCGCAGAAAGCCTTATGCCGTCATCCTCTTCGACGAAATTGAGAAGGCTCACACAGATGTTTTCAATGTCCTCCTCCAAGTGCTCGACGACGGACGCATCACGGATGGGCAGGGGCGCACAGTAGATTTTAAAAACACGGTCATCATCATGACTTCCAACATCGGCAGCCAATACATCATGGAAGAACTGCCTAAAGAAGAGCGCGACCGGCGTGTGCAGGAGTCGCTACGTGGCCATTTTCGTCCCGAGTTTCTTAACCGGATCGATGAAATTATCATCTTTGACCGTCTCGACAGCTCGCAGATATCGCACATCGTCGATATCCAGCTCCGCCTTTTGTTGGAGCGCCTCGCCCGTCAAAATATCACGCTGGACCTCAATAATTCGGCCAAGGCGTTTCTTGCCAAGGAGGGCTACGATCCCGCTTTTGGCGCCCGCCCGCTGAAGCGCGTTATCCAGAGGAAAATCCTCGACCCACTCAGTCTGGAAATCCTCGAAGGAAGTTTCGGCGAGGGGGACCGCATCGCCGCCACAGTGATGGATGGATGTCTTGAGTTCACAAAAAACCCAGGCTGAGACGCCTGGGTAGAGAGGAGAGGCCTGATAAGATTGGTTCCCCGGTGGCCTCTTCAGTAGACATCACTAATAGAATCAGTTCTTAAGCAAGATGCGGATTGGCTCTGGAATGGGGGAAGGTGAGCCGGTGGCGGGGTTGAGATGGCATTGGATGAGGGTGCCTTGAAGGGCGGGGGAAGTGGTGCCTTTTTTAGCTGCCATAAAGTTCCATGTGATCGAGGAGGAGCCGATTTTTTCGGGTTTCAGGGCGATTTGAACAAGGTCGCCGAATTTGAGTGGGGCGGAGTAGTCGATCTGAAGAGAAACGATCGGCCATGCTGTCGAGGAATCCAAAATCGGAATTCCAGAGTTTTGAAAAAATGCATGAATTGCTTCCTCAACGATCACTGCCGACTTGGAAAAGTGGGCCACTCCAGCGGCATCGGTGTCAGCGAAGGTAATGCGGCGCTCAAATGGGCATGCTTGTGCGGACATGGAGGAGGTTTTATCAATTCCCTGAACGAATTGGAAAGGAATCTGTGGCCCTCCCAGTCTGGCATTCGTATTAGGGAAGGTATAGTAATACGACTCCATGCGTGTGAATATCCCCGAAGCCTTAAGCCTTGGCATGCTCCATGATCTCTCAGCCCTTGCTGGGCGTGAGCGGTTGTCCTTTTCAGAAGTGAGGCGATTGGAGTGGGAGATTGAGGGCGGGGTGGCATTCACTCCCCAATGGCTTGAGTCTTGTCCGGCGTATCCCAGAATGTTTTGGCGTTCACGCTCTGGGGCCTCACAGACACTTGCATGCGGTGTTGCCGCATCCGGGCCCCTTGCAATGCTTCTTGAAATGCTGAAGTCAGCCGACCCCGGAGTCAGGATATTCGGAGGCCAGCGCTTTGATGCTGGATTTGCTTCCAGTGAGGAGTGGAGCCGTTTTCCCTCCACGTATTATTTTATTCCAAAAGCCGAGATCATTCACTCTGGCGGAAGGGCGCGTCTCGTGGTGAACCTTGTTCCCGGTTCCTTGGATTTGGATGATATTTCCGAGTGGATCGCATCAATTGGCGGGGAAATGCCACTTCCGCGTAGAAGCGTGTTGATGCGTTGGGATCAGCCAAATTTCGAAGACTGGTCAGCATCAGTGGACTCCTCATTGAAGGCTTTCGAGGCTCATGACATGAGCAAGGTTGTTCTTGCTCGCAAGTCCTGCCTGGAACTGAACGAGCCGCTGGGGCCCTTTGCATTGGCAGGGATTATCATGAGTTCATCGCCCGCTTGTTTTCATTTCTGCATTCAGCCCACGCCCGACTCCGGTGCTTTTCTTGGAGCGAGTCCCGAGTTGCTGTACCGCCGGGTGGGAGAGCGATTGGAGAGCGAGGCAGTTGCGGGGACGCGTCCCCGGAGTCTCGATGCTGTGGAGGATGCCCGCCTTGAGGCCCAGTTGCTTCAAATGTCAAAGGAACGCCTCGAGCACCGCTTGGTGGTGGATGCCCTTGAGGGAACATTTGAAAAACTCTGTTCACTATCTTCCAGCGACGATGTTCCGGGAGTGTTGAAATTATCGCGTGTGCAGCACCTTCGCACCGCGTTTCAAGGGACTCTCCATGAGGGAATCGATGATGCCACGATCTTGAAGGCATTTCACCCCACTCCGGCCACGTGTGGGAGCCCAACGAAGGCAGCCTTTGAGTTTCTTGCGCATCATGAGGGCTTCGATCGCGGATGGTATGCAGGCCCAGTCGGTTTTATCTCTCAGGATGAGGCTGAATTCGCAGTGGCGATCCGCTCAATGCATTGGCGCGGGAGGCAGTTGGATGTCTTTGCTGGGGCTGGTATAGTTTATGGGTCGGATGCTGAGCGCGAGTGGATGGAGCTCGAGGACAAGATTTCCGGTGTATTGAACCTCCTCGTCCCATGAACGCGCCGGTGACAAACCGTTCATGGGGGAGGGCTATTGTCGCTTTCATCCAGGCAAGTGGTATTCATCGAGTCTTCCTAAGCCCTGGAGCGAGATCTTCCCCAGTCGTTGCTGCGTTAGCTGATTCCGGAATGGAGTACGTGAGCCACTATGATGAGCGTGGCATGGCATTTGCAGCACTCGGATGTGCATTGGCCTCAGGGGAGCCTTCTGTATGCCTGACGACCAGTGGGTCTGCCGTGGCGAATCTTTTGCCCGCTTGTGTTGAGGCCTCGCAATCGCATGTGCCAGTGATTTTTCTTACGGCAGACCGCCCTTCGGAATTGCGTGGCACCGGAGCGAACCAGACGATTCAACAACCTGGCATCTTCGGCGGGTATGTGCGTTTTGCTGTGGATTTGCCAAGTCCGGAGGAGGTAACTGGCATAGACGAGCTCTTGGAGCCATTGCGCGAGGCATTTAAAACTGCAATCGGCAAATGTCCCGGTCCGGTGCATGTGAATCTTCAATTTCGAGAGCCGTTGCTCGGTGCTGATTCTCCAATTCCAGAGTTGCGTGGATTAACGGATCACAAAAGTTCCATAGACGAGGTTCAGCTTCCGGTTGACTGGCATTCTTTTATCTCTGCAAAGCGCGGGGTGGTGGTGGTTGGGCGGCTAGATGCTTCCAGCCAGCGTGAGGTGGGATCCATTGTAGCCTTGGCGAAGGGGTTGGGATGGCCGGTCATTGCGGATGCATTGTCCGGCGCGAGGCACCTTCCAGGAGTAGTACGCCATGCAGATTGGATTCTTCGGCGTAATGATGTGCCCAAACCAGAGCGTGTTCTTCAGTTTGGAGGCAGTTTGGTTTCGAAGGTCCTTGGTGAATGGATTTCAACTTCCTGCGGAGGAGTCGACTGGGTTCAGGTTAGCCCTGCCGGGGAGGTTTGGGATCCTTGGGGCAGAAATCCGACGAGAGTTTGTGCGGCGGTTAGCCCGTTTTGTTTGAGTGTCGGAAAGACTGCGGTGCCACAGTCAAAATCATTCTGGAGTGAGGCTTGGCAGCAAGCTGATGGCGCCGTCGGGAATTTGTTGGCGGAGCACCTTCATTCCAATCCTGGGCTCACCGAACCTGACATTGCGCGATTGGTCGGACGATATGCCAATGTAGTTTTTTTGGGAAACTCGATGCCCGTTCGTGATTTTGATTCATCCGACTTTCTTGAACGTGAAGGCTTCCGCCTTGTTTTTGGGAACCGTGGGGCAAGTGGGATCGATGGGAATATTGCAACAATCTCCGGCATAGCTCGGGGATGTGGGAGTCCGGTGCTTGCTCTTCTTGGCGATTTGGCAGTTCTGCATGACATGAACTCACTCCATCTTCTTCGAGGCCTGCCGGTGACGATTGTTGTTGTGAACAACGATGGGGGCGGGATTTTTCGTTTTCTCCCGCTCAGTGTCGGCGATTCCCAGCGTGAACTTTTGTGGGAGACTCCTCATGGCATGGACTTTGAGAAGGGGGCATCGCAATTTGGCATTTCCTATAGCCGCATCTCATGTGCCAATGAATTGGAAATGCACTTGAAGGTTGGCAGTACGTGGCCACGACTACTTGAATGCCGGACCAATCGGGCTGAAAACTATGCATTGCATCAGGAAATTGCTTCCAGAGTTTTGGCTTTAGGAGGAGTTCCATCCTGAGAAGAAATCGCCGGT
>CALAPX010000360.1 GCA_937888355.1 uncultured Spartobacteria bacterium | reverse complement strand
ATCCAGAGTCGGGTACAACAGCGAAAGCGTGGAGAAGGTGTAACCCTGACCATACCGTGAAAGCAACAGATTCTCGATGTCATCCTCTGTTACTTGCATCGATTTGTTTGGGCCTTTGAATTTGTCTGTAATCTCATCTAGCGGGAATGAGTGGTTTTGCTTGCGGAGGATCTCACGGATTGGTCGCAGCACCATGTCAGGAACGCCGCCAAATACTCGCTTCACCAACGACAGGACCAGCCAGTGCCGAACAATCTCTCGGTCATCCCTGAACTTGCTGGCTTCAACATAGTTCTTGGGGATTTCCTTTTTAAGCAGGTAATAAGCGATCGGAATAACGGCATTATTCGAGGTCAACCGATCCCTGTTGTAACCGAATGAAGAAAGTAACGTAACCGCGTGCCTAAGCGCGGAGGTGATGTCAGCCCACTCATTTTCGATTTTCAACATATTCGACTTATTGAAGTTGTCCACTTTGAAGGCGATCTCATTGAAATCACCCATGACTAAACAACTTTTCAGAATGAAATCCTTGTCGAAATTAAAACCGCTCCCAATATTATTCAATTCGTCCACGAAGGCGGTGATTTCCTCGCGCGCGTCCAACTTTTTCCATTGCGCTGTGGCGATGGACAGCAACAAATCTGAGTAGCTGAGAATCGTTCCTCCGCTGTTGACCCTAATGAAGATGTTTAAGACCTTGTCTAGGCTTTCGTCTTTCTCTAAGAAATAGTTGATTACCTTTGCATCATGAACAACTGACCACAGCTTGAACAAAGTCTCATTCGCAAATTCCGATTCTCCCTCGGGGCGGTTCATCAGTTTGTTCTTGATCAAAAATTTATTTACGCCCGACTGGGTTTTGATGTCTAAAATATCCCCGACGCGAAACCAAAACGTATCTTTCGGCGATTCCTTCGCCTCCTCATCCGTGAGAAAGATGAAGTTATAATTCATGTCGCCCTTATCGTTCTTAGCCGGCGCAACCAGATTCAGGTAAAGCCGGCGTTTGGGAAACGCATGAGGATTGTCCCAGCGTTTGCGAAGTTCCTTGTCGGCATACGTACCCTTCAAGCCCAGGTAAAGTGCGGTGAGCCGCTGCTGCCCGTCGAGAATTCCAATCACATCATCTTTTCCATTGACATTGGCCTTGGCATTGTGGCTGTTGTCGCGCTCGTGATATTCACGCATGAACTCGTAGAACTGAAAATTGCCAGCATTCTTCCGTTCTACTTGCCAGAACAGAAAAGAGCCTATGGGATAATCCCTCATCAATGAATCAAACAATCGCTCAATTTGTTCGACATCCCAAACCACCTCGCGCTGGATGGCGGGTAATAGATATCGCTTTTGGTCAATGTTCTCGACCGCCTCTTTGACCGTGATGGGTGTTTGGAATGACATAATGATTATTCGTCGTCGGTTTCCGTGCTGCGGCCGAGGCGGTATTTGATGTCGTAGTTCAGGATGAAATCCAACTCCTCCGCCGTGAACCCGTAGTGCCCCGCCAGCACCGTGTCGATTTCGTCGAGGATGGGCTTGGACTTCTGAATCTTGAAGGACTGGGTTTCGGTCGTACCGGTTTGCTTCTGCTCGCGAATCAGCATGGTGCTATTTTTTTCGAGGTCTTTCAAATAGCGTCCGCCCAACGCCTGCATGGCGGGGTCAGCAAGTGCCGTCTCAGGAAGCGGGAAATTCTGAACATCAAAAGGGTTCAAGTGCCGGACGTTTGAAGTTACGGTATACCACCACCAAAACACGTCACTACTAAGGGCGGCGATTGCGGGTCTGACATGTTCCTTTTTTAGGAGGGTGAACCATGTTTCACGACTGCTGTGACCTTTCTTGCCGTTCAAATTGAATGCTGGAGGAAAGTTAGTGAATACCTTCCAGTAAAGCCCACCGTCCGTGCGGTAATATACCCGATGCTCTGACTTACTCGTGAAGTGTTTCACGGCTGTTTTAACAGCAAGGCACTTATTCAAAATGTGCTGCTCAAGCGAGTCGCCAACTTTTGGAATCCAACATGCCGGCCGCTTGCGGAGAACCTCGACATAATTGAGACGGTCCATCAGTCCGTCTCGATCGTCACTGGTCCATTTCTGGTAGTTCGTCGAGAATGTGTGTCCGTCATAGGATGGGCTAACGACGAAAATGGTGAGGGCGCGATTGACTGTGTCGAAGAGCTTGGCTGGCCGCCAAGCATAGTTTGCAAACCAAGCATTGCGGCCCGACTCCAACAGTTCTTGCACGACTTGCATTCGCTGCGTTGACGGGAGAGAGAGCGGCACAATCATACTCATACAGCCGTTCTTGTGCAGCAGGCGCTCACTACGTTCCATGCACATGGCGTGAATTGCTCCACTGTCGAGGCACGCATAATTCTTCAGGCCATAACCAATCTCGCGCATTTCAAGATATGGCGGATTGCCGATGATTACATCAAACCCGCCACTGTTGAGGATGCCGTAGAACTGGATGAACCAGTGGAAGGGCTGGTGCGACTTCACCCACTTTGCGTAGGCGGCTTTGTCGCTAAAGTTCACGCCGTATTCGCCGGCTAGGTGGCGGTTGAGTTCGTCTTCCAGCGCTTTGAGCCGCTTTTGTAGTTCCAGCTTGTGAGAGGCGGGCACTGAGCCGTCGCCTTCAGTCTGGAGCTGGCGGAATTTGTCGAAGGTCTGCTGGAGGTCGGCGGCTTTGACGGCGATTTTTTCCATCGCGTTGTCGAAGTCCAATCCGCTGGTGATGGCGCGTTTGACTTCGTCGTAGGTGGCGTAGCCGACGAGGGTGTTGCCGGCGCGGATGTTGAAATCAATGTCGGGCAGCGGCTCGATGCCGAGGTTGTCGCGGGCGGCGTCGGGCTCGACTTGGGCGGCGAGCTTGAGGAAGAGGCGCAGTTTGCAGATTTCCACCGCCTCTTCCATGATGTCGACGCCAAAAAGGTTATTTAAAATAATGCTTTTGAAAATAAAGTAACTGCGCTTTGGGTGCGCGGAGACCTTTGCAATAACTTCGCGGAAATCTGTGAATTTCTTTGGACTTGAAGAATTTGAGGGTTCAACTGCCTTGGGTGGTGGCGTAAAGTTTTTGAATCGTTGCTCATGGTAAGCAACGGCCTCACTGGTAATCAGTTCGCGGATTGAGTTTCCAGACCGAACGTATAACTTGTCCTGTGCGTAAACAGCACTGGACGCAGGCGAAACGGTAACGCGGCAGACATCCTTCTCTTCAAGACGCACGAATGAAATACGCAGATTCGCTGCATGTTGCTTGCCATAAGCCCCAAGCAACTGGGTCATCAGCCAGTTCTCATATGCGTCGCGGTTCCGCTTGTCCGTGCTGAAGAGTTGTAGGTCTACTTCAATTCCAAAGATACTGCCATTGTCTTGAACACCAATGAGGAGGCTGCCACCATCCGAGTTGAGCAACGCTGCAACCGTTTTGATAATCACCTGCTCAATGACTTTATCGCCCTTAGATTCTTTAATATTCCACCGAGCAGTGGCTTTGAACTCAAGAGTCTGACTTTCGCCTAATCCAATTAGTTCTCGAACAACTTCATCCGGTGGTTTTATTCTGCTCTTATCATCATCAGCTATGAAGGCTTCCATTCGGTCAAGACATGCCTCATAGAGCGGTTCAAGAATATTTGCCGCAGCAAAGAGAAACGCGCCTGAGCCACATGTGGGATCAAGAACGGTTATTTTTTGAATTGCTGTCCAGAGTGCGCGTAACAGGTCCGGTCCTTCGCAGTACTGGATGACATCCTGGACGAACTGTCGAAGGTCAAGATTGAGGGTGATGAAGTCATTGATCTCGCGGACTTCGCCGGCAGCGAGTTTGCGTTTGATTTCCTCGCATCGCAACCGACGAGCAACCACCTCACGCCAAATTTCCGTAGGCAATGCGTAATCAGTGGGTGCAGGTTTATTCCAAGGCTTACGACGTTCGATAAGGTTTGGTTTTAAGGCGTCAAGCCCAGCCGTGATTTCTGGCGGAAGTTTCTTCTCAGTGCCATGGAGAACCGCGGGATAGATGTACTTGTCGGGATCATCTCGAAGCAAATCCCAGATAGTTCGCCCAGTGGAGTTTTTAAACGCAATTTCGCAGTTAGCCTTTGCTTGATCAAATAGAAATGGGATAATTGTATTCTTGCTTATGTATTCAGTAATGTCTTCTTTGGTGTAGTAAGCACCCATTTGCTTTTGATTGATGTACTTTTCAAAAATATAACCAAGCACATCCGGATTAATCTCTTTGTCGTTCTTAAGTGGTCTTTCGTCTAGGTGCCATTCATATTGGTCAAAATATTCAAAAACTTTTTCGAACGCCTCGTCAGATATCTGAATGTCTTTTCCGTAGCGCTCTGGTTTTTCTAGTTCATGCACATCAAAAAGACCGCCGTTCAGATACGGAATATTCCCCAAAAGTTTTTCTAATTTGGGCGACCTATTTTTTCGAGGCATTCCAAAACCGGCGTGAAACAAGTGCAGTAAAAACAAGCGATAAAATGAATAAAACTTGTCTTTACCATTTTCACTCTTACACCGTGCAAGGCGATTGCGAAGATATTGCGTATCACCGTCAAGAAAACCCTTGCGCTGAATAAAATAGACAAACATTAAACGGTTCAACATGACCGAGGCGTACCAGTCACGATCGGCAACATCCCCAATGCCTTGAATAAATTTGACAAACGCTTGGCGTTGTTTGTCGAATTGTTCGTAAAACTTCTTGGTGACTTTTTCAACATCGAATGCGGCACGAGCTC
>CALAPX010000359.1 GCA_937888355.1 uncultured Spartobacteria bacterium | reverse complement strand
GCACCGAAGCGGACCTTTCTCAAGAAGAAAGGCAGGCTCTGACCGAACTCAAAAAGCATTCCGATGTCATTGTACATTTTGAAAACGACCGCATGGCGGATTTTTCCGAACCCGGCCAAGATGCGCAAAAAACCTTTGCGGCGTGCGATGAACTACTTGCCGGAGCAATCACAACTTTAGCATGCGTCGCCAAAGGGGGCGGGCCCCTGCCTGTCTCTCTGCCCGATTTGATTTCCATCCTTCGCCACTCTGGAGATGGTTGTCTTTTCGGTTCTGGATCGGGCGAAGGCGATAACCGCGCCGACTTGGCACTTGAAGAAGCCCTTCGCAGCCCCTTGCTGGATAACGGGCGTCTTTTGAAAAACGGATCCGAGGTGCTGGTAAATATTAGCGGCCCCTCAAACATAGGGTTTGTGGAGGTTGCAAAAATTATGCAGGGCGTTTCCAGTCACACCTCGGACCGCACAAACCTCCACCTAACGCTGAGCGTGGCTACCAATAGTGATCGACTTACCGTGTCATTGATTGGCCGAACAGGGATTGGTGAATTACAGCACTTGCCCGTCAGGGAAACCGCTCCCGCACCACAGCCTGCATTAGAAGAACACAAACCGAATCCCAAACCACCCACGCAGAAAATTCATCAAGAAGATTTACCTCTGGAGCCAATAGCCAAAGGGCGCTTTGTTAATAGTGAGCCTACCATATTCGAAGGAGAGGATTTGGATATTCCTACTTTCATCCGGAGGAAACTGCTCAATTAGCCGGCACACATTTGATTTTCCGGCCGCAATTTTTTGGGAATGGATTCCTAAAAATAAAAAAGCCGCCAGACCCTTTAGGGAGGCAAGCGACTTGTTGCAATGAGCTGCGCGTCCCTTAACTGAGTCCGGTCTCAATGTACTTTAAACGTCCCTTGCGGCGGATTTCCCCAACGAATTCCCTCGATGATCCGAAATCCCTAGGTGACCGGATTTGCTATCATGCAAAAAACGCAACGGCCCCCTTTCACTCGCATTGAGGCGACAGTGGAGTTCATCAGTCTCAATGCGCATGCACAGGCTTGATGACGTTTTTCGGCTTCATCGATCAATCCCTTTGATACGATGTCCCTTGGCGGTGAGCCCCACTGCCGTTGAGAAGGTCGCAATCCGTAAGCGGGATCGAGCTAAAAGGCTTCTACTTTCAAGGAAAAATTCAAAAGCCAAAATACCCGTTCCCGAACATGCGACTTGCAATTTTCGACTCCGGCGGGGATTTTTAGCAAGTTCCAAGGCGTATGGTCCGACTCCCGCGCCGCCGAGAAGAACCCAATTTCCGAATCATCAAACGCATCATAATGGCGAATACTACACTCGAGCATTCAGACGCTCTTTCCCGCAGCCTGAAAGCAATGCAGGAGACCAACGAGTTGCTGGGCGAAAAGCTCGTGCTCAACATGGGGCCCTCACACCCATCCACCCACGGAGTGCTTCGCATCGTACTCGAGCTTGATGGCGAAGTTGTCACCAAGGCAACTCCTGAAATTGGCTACCTCCACCGCGGCGATGAAAAAATCGCTGAGAACATGCATTACAACCAGTTTGTGCCTTACACCGACCGGTTGGACTACCTTTCACCGATCGCAAACAATGTGGCCTACGCCCTTGCTGTCGAGAAACTCATGGGCTGGGAACTCCCTCCGCGCGGCAAAGCCATTCGCGTTATTTGCTGTGAGCTAGCTCGCATTTCTTCCCACCTTTTAGCAATCGGTTGCCTGGGCATGGATCTCGGCGCGACTTCGGTATTCCTCTACACATTCACCGAGCGGGAAAAAATCTATAACCTAGTCGAGCAACTTTCCGGCGCTCGGTTTACCACGAGTTACACACGGGTTGGCGGCCAGACCCGTGACCTCCCTCCGGCGTTTATTGCGATGCTCAAGGACTTTCTGGAAACATTTCCAAAGGCTTTTGCCGATGTAGACAACCTCATCACTCGTAACCGAATTTTTGTCGACCGCTGCAAGGATGTGGGCATCATTTCCAAGGAGGACGCCATCGCCTATGGTCTATCGGGCCCGAACCTCCGAAGCTGCGGAGTCGATCACGACTTGCGCAAAAAGCATCCCTATCTCGACTACCAGAATTACGATTTCGATGTCCCTCTTGGAAGTGTTGGGGACAGCTACGACAGGTATCTTGTTCGCCTCGAAGAGATCCGTCAGAGCATCGGCATTCTCCACCAAGTTCTCGACCGCCTCCCGTCTGGTCCGATCAATTGCTACGATCCCAAAAGCACCCTTCCCGAAAAAACCGCTGTGATGGGCAAGATGGAAGAACTTATCCACCATTTCATCGTTGCCACCGAGGGGATCGACGCTCCTCCCGGTGAAATATATTTTGGCGCAGAGAACCCCAAGGGCGAACTAGGCTTCTATATCTATAGCAAGGGGGGCGGAGTTCCGTACCGGATGAAAATCCGCTCTCCCTCGTTCTGCAATATCAGCATTCTGTCGAAGCTTCTTCCTGGCTCGATGATTTCCGACGTGGTCACCATCCTGGGATCTCTCGACCCCGTCTTTGGTGAAGTGGATCGGTAGCACGGATTGGCTTAGCAAAGAAAAGAGGATAAACAACCTTGTGATGTCTGAATGCATAGTTAAAAATCGGTCCCTCAAAAACATGACGTTGGCCAACCTGTTGTCCGAAACACGGATTATTCCTGAACTCGCCTCCAAAGAACGCTGGGAAGCGATTCGGGAGTTAGTGGACTGTCTCGTAATTTCTGGAAAGGTCGCACCGCACGACAAGGAAAGCGTCCTCGAATCAATTCGCCAACGCGAAGAGACCATGAGCACTGGGATTGGGTTCGGTATTGCCATTCCCCATGCGTCGTCATCACAAGTCGACGAGGTCGTCGCCGCCTTTGGCCGGTCGACGACCGGGATTCCTTTTGAGTCACTGGATGGTGAACCTGTACACTTCATTGTGTTATTCGTTGTTCCAAAAGACCAATTCCAGACCCACCTGCGCACATTGGCCGCCATTGCCAAATTTCTCAATGACAAGACGGTGCGCGATGAATTGACGGTTGCCGATAGTCCTGCAGCAATCCTGCAGGTCTTCGAGAATCGTTCATCAAGGGCCTGAGTTGATGTCCACCCCTTCTGAAGTTCTCACGCAGAGACTGCGCGAGGCACTCGCCGCAGCGGGATTCAACCCAGACCGCGGATCGGTCATGCAAGCCACCGATACCCGCTTCGGTGACTACCAAGCGAATGCTGCCATGGTCCTTGCCAAGGAGCACAAATCCAACCCACGAGTGATTGCGGCCTCGATTCTTGAAAAACTTGATGTGTCAGGAATCTCCGAGCCCCCCGAAATTGCCGGCGCTGGATTTGTAAATTTTCGTCTCCAACCTGAATTTCTCTCCTCTGCGATTTCATCCATGGCCATGGATGAGCGGTTGGGCGTTCCAGCCAACTCCGCTCCCAAGAAATTCCTTATCGACTTCAGTTCCCCGAATGTGGCCAAGCCAATGCATGTCGGCCACATCCGCAGCACAATCCTTGGCGACTGCATTGCAAGGGTCGCCCGTTTTTTGGGTCACGACGTCGTGGCAGATAACCACATAGGCGACTGGGGAACACAATTTGGAAAAGTCATTTACGGGTGGAAGCATTTTCTTGACCGCAATGCCCTAAAAAAGGACGCGATTTCTGAGCTCGTTCGACTCTACCGCACTGTAAACTCCCTAGAAGAGACTGACGAAACGATAAAGCGTGAATCCCGCGAGGAGCTTGTAAAGCTCCAGTCTG